>NZ_CALPCF010000008.1:0-128099 GCF_943192965.1 Senimuribacter intestinalis | reverse complement strand
CCGCCAGCGTTCATCCTGAGCCAGGATCAAACTCTTAATTAAATGGTATATCAAAGACTAATGTCTTAAATATCTTTCTTAAGATATCCTTGTTCGGATTCTGAACGCTTTGCGCTCTTGCAATATATTCTTCTTAGAATTATTGTTCTTCTTTTAAGAAATTGTCGCGAACTCTCACAAACTAGTAATGTCTTACCAATTTGCTGATTGTTCAATTTTGTTTTGACTAAATTTCTACACTATGAAGTTGTCTAGGTTCTGTCTGCTCTTTCAAGCGGACTGCTGTCCTTGCGACAGCTTATTTATCTTACCACTCTTTGGCTCTTATGTCAACCTCTTTTTTGAAGTTTTTTCGAGCTTTTTTCTTCTCCTTTTCTGGGAGTTTTCTGTGGCAAGTCTGCCTGTGGGGTTCCCCCTGCAAGACAGCTTTCTTAATATATCACCCTTTTCCCCTTCCGTCAAGTACCTTTTTCTCTTTTTTCATGTCTTTTTTGAACTTTAGACCTTCTATATGCCTGTTTCACATGTTTAATGCTGCATGCGGCAACTTTGTCGCTAGTCTTCCAAAAACTTCACGCATCGCCTTTTTATGCCTCCTGGCAAGCGCAAAATGACAAGGAGCCTACCCTTCTTTGGAAAGTGTATATAAAAACAGGCCTCCTCGAAAGGAAGCCCGTCTAATCTTGGCTTTATTATTGATTAGAACTATTTCAGTTCAACTTTAGCTCCAACTTCTTCCAGCTGAGCCTTGATTGCTTCTGCCTCAGCCTTGTCAACGCCCTCTTTGAGGTTGGAAGGAGCACCGTCAACAACTTCTTTAGCTTCTTTCAGACCCAGGCCGGTAATCTCTCTAACAGCCTTGATAACCTTAATCTTTTCTGCGCCTACTTCAGCCAGAACTACTGTGAATTCGGACTGTTCTTCTTCTGCAGCACTGCCTGCTACTGCGCCTGCTACTGCTACTGGAGCTGCTGCGGATACGCCAAATTCTTCTTCACAAGCTTTAACTAATTCGTTTAATTCTAAAACGGACATCGCTTTGATAGCTTCAATGATCTGTTCTTTATTCATTTTCTTTTCTCCTTTATTTCGATTTTAATTCACTTTAAATTCGGTGCATGAGCACCATGCGAAAGCTTTACGCTTCCTTTTCTTCAGCAATTGCTGCCAAAGTTCTGACAAACTTGCTAACTGGTGACTGGATGCTGCCCATAAATTTAGCAATGAGTACATCTCTGGACGGAATGTCTGCAACCTGTTCGATACCTGCTTTATCATAGTAAGTACCTTCTACAACACCTGCTTTGAATTCCATTTTTTTGTATTCTTTGATTAACTCGTTAAGAGTTCTTGCCGGAGCAGTTGCATCTTCTGTGCTGATAGCCAGTGCGCTTGGTCCGTCAAGTACTTCTGCAAGGGGAGCATAATCAGTTCCTTCGATTGCTCTTTTGATTAAAGTGTTCTTGTAAACGGTATAATCAACGTTTGCTTCACGAAGTTTCTTTCTCATAGCATCAGCTTCTGCAACGTTGATGCCCATATAGTCAACTACGACTGCGGCCTGTGCATTTTCCAGCTTAGCTTTAATTTCGTCAATGATTACCTGTTTCTGCTGTTTAGCTTCTACTGACATACTTTTTATTCTCCTTTCTGGAATTGCTCAAGGGCAACTCGCGAATATGGTACGCAATAAATAAAGGAAACCCTGCCTTTGTAGACAGGGTCAATATCTATATATTGTACCTCGGCGGGAAATTAAGCCTTAAAAGGCACCCGCTGTCTACGGTTAAATCTCAAATTTAGTTTTGATTAGCCAATCAGTGCCGGATTGATTTTGATTCCAGGACCCATTGTAGCTGCAACGGTAACGCTTCTCAGATACTGCCCTTTTGCAGTAGCCGGTTTTGCTTTTACGATTGCTTCCAGAAGTGCTTTGAAGTTTTCTTCCAGCTTTTCCGGACCAAATGAGCTCTTTCCGATTGGAGTATGGATGATGTTCTGCTTATCCAGACGATATTCAACTTTACCAGCTTTAATCTCTGCTAATGCTTTCTCAAGATCCATTGTTACTGTGCCTGATTTAGGGTTTGGCATTAATCCCTTAGGACCTAAAACTTTACCTAATCTACCAACAACACCCATCATGTCAGGTGTAGCAACTACTACGTCAAAATCGAACCAGTTTTCAGTCTGAATCTTCTGAGCCAGTTCTTCTGCTCCAACGTAGTCTGCACCGGCCTTTTCAGCTTCTTCAGCCTTAGGACCTTTTGCAAATACTAAAACTTTTACACTTTTACCAGTTCCGTTAGGCAGTACAATTGCACCTCTAACCTGCTGGTCAGCATGTCTTCCGTCTACACCAAGTTTTACGTGTACTTCTACAGTTTCGTCAAACTTAGCTCTGGAAGTTTCGCAAGCGAGTTTCATCGCTTCACTTACTTCGTGCAGCTTTGCTTTTTCAAATTTAGCAGCTGCTTCTTTGTAACCTTTGCCTCTTTTTGGCATGTCTCTTACCTCCTTGTGGTACTAACAACCTCTGCTTGTCTTTTTTACCAAATCCTGCGTTGCTCACCTGTTTTCGGTACTCACGTACATCAGTACGCTCCGTGCCTCAACCAGCCGTGCGCCTTGGCTTTAGCAAAAAATCCTTCGCAGTACGACTTGTCTTTTCTTGTGCAAGCCTCGGTCTCCCATCTCATTAGCCTTCAACAACGATTCCCATGCTTCTTGCAGTTCCCTTGATCATGTCTGTTGCTGCTTCAAGAGTTGCTGCGTTCAGGTCTGGCATCTTTGTCTTTGCGATTTCTTCTACCTGTGCATAAGTCAGTGTAGCAACTTTTTTCTTGTTAGGTTCTCCGGATGCTGCATCTAATCCTGCTGCTTTCTTCAGTAAAACTGCTGCCGGCGGTGTCTTCGTCACAAAAGTGAAAGATCTGTCCGCATATACAGTAATCACTACAGGAATAATCATTCCCGGCTGATCCTGTGTTCTGGCATTGAACTGTTTACAGAAGTCCATGATGTTCACGCCCTTCTGACCCAGTGCAGGTCCTACCGGAGGTGCTGGAGTAGCATTGCCGGCCGCAATCTGAAGTTTAATATAACCTTCAACTTTTTTAGCCATCTTTCTTCTCCTTTCTCTATAGTCTATGCTATAGTTTGTCTACCTGTCCAAACTCAAGTTCAACAGGGGTATCTCTACCGAACATTGAAACTTTGACAGTCAGTACCTGTTTCTCTTTGTTGATTTCCATCACTTCACCCATGAAGCTTTCGAAAGGTCCATTGATGACACGTACTGTATCTCCAATTTCAACGTCCAGATCGATGTAAACTTTTTCTATTCCCATTCTGGCGACTTCTTCGTCAGTCAATGGAATAGGGTCGGAGCCATGACCTACGAACCCGGTAACACCCTGCGTATTTCTCACAAGATACCAGGATTCATTGGTAACAATCATCTTTATAATTACATAACCCGGAAACATCTTCCTGGTTTTAATTTTTCTCTGGCCGTCTTTGATTTCGACTCTGTCTTCTGTCGGCACGATGATGTCTAAAATTAAATCCTGCATACCGCGGTTTTCAACCATCTTCTCGATATTCACTTTTACTTTGTTTTCATGACCCGAATAGGTATGCACCACATACCACTTGGCCTGGCCATCGCCTCTAATACCTTCTCCCATCAAAGGAGAAGCTACATTGTTGTTTTCAATATCAGACATATTACGTACCTTCTTCTCTTAAATTAGTTTAGGGTGATACCTAAAACCGCTCTCAGAGCAGCCAATACACCTGTATCAATTAACCAGAATCCCAGTGCGAAAACGGCACATGTAGCAATTACCACACCTGTAAAGGTGCCCAGTTCCTTTCTGGTAGGCCATACGACTTTGCCCATCTCCAGCTTAATACCTTTGAAATAATCCTTGGCGCCGGTCTTCTTGGCTTTGTCTGCTGCCTTCTTAACTTGGTCTTTGTTTGCCATGATGAATTCTCCTTATTTAGTCTCCTTGTGAAGAGTCTCTTTTTTGCAGAATTTGCAATACTTCTTTAACTCGATACGATCAGGATCGTTCTTCTTGTTTTTCATGGTATTGTAGTTTCTCTGCTTGCACTCAGTGCATGCTAATGTAACTTTAACTCTCATGTCGATTGTCCTCCGTTTAACTCAAAATTCAGAGCCAGGGGAACCAGCTCTGTTACGAATAATCATAAAGTTGCTTATTAAGTGTATCAAAGCGCACTGTCAATGTCAATGTTTTTTTGAATTTCTTTCAAAAATATTCTTTACTTTTCTTTTCCTCACGCGCCAGCCTGGTCTATAAATCGCTTTGGTTTATTCTGCGCCTCCCACACGTCAACCATGTGAAGCGTTTCTGAGGTATTGACGCTGACAAAATATCAGCAAAACCCTAACCCCGCGCAGTCGAAATGCTGACAGAACTGACAAAAATCCGTGGAAATGTCAGTATTGTCAGCATCCAAGCAGCTCTAAACGATTTTTATCGGTTCGTTATGCCCATCCCTCCTGTCTATTGATTTTTTCACTATGGACTATATAATAGAAGAAGAATGCATCAGAAAAGGAGAGCGCCATACTATGGACACCATCAACAAAAAGAAACGAGTTTTTACCATTATTCAGGTAGGCAGCCGCAGCGATATTCCCAGCAGAGTTTATGATTTAGCGCTGGTTACTGCTGTTCTTGTCAATATTTTTATTGCGCTGTTTGAGACCTTTCCGGAGTCTGCGCCTTATCTGACGACAATGCGCGCCGCAGAAGGCGTTACGGTAGCATTTTTTACCATAGACTATATTCTACGTATCTGGACCGCCTCTTATCTATACCGAGGTGTTTCCGTTTCCCGTGCGCGGATAAAATTCATCTTTTCCTGGGCGGGCATGGTGGATTTTCTCTCCTGCGTGCCTTACTATCTCCCTTTCTTTTTTGCAAAAAGTGCCGTCGTACTGCGCATGTTCCGCATCATCCGAATCCTGCGTATTTTCCGCATACAACACTATGCCGATCCACTAAAAGCGATTGCTACTGTCTTAAAGAAAAAAAGAGGGCAACTTCTGTCTTCCATATTCATCGTTTTAATTTTAATGATTACCGCCTCCCTTTTAATGTACGGTCTGGAGCACGAAGCACAGCCGGAGGTATTTTCCAATGCCTTTTCCGGCTTCTGGTGGGCGGCTAACACACTGCTCACCGTCGGCTACGGGGATATGGTGCCGGTTACCCTTGCTGGCAAAGTCTGCGGCGTCATTCTCACGTTCCTCGGCGTCGGCATGGTCGCCATTCCTACCGGTATCCTTTCCGCCGGTTTTGTGGCGCAGACAGAACAAAAAAAGGAAAAGCCAGAAGACATCCGCTATTGCCCCGGCTGTGGGCGCAAACTGCATTGATATGCAAAGTCAGTCATTCGACAGATGCACCGTTTTCCTCACACGCACAAAAAACCAGCCGGCATCACTGCCCAGCTGGCTTTTACACTTTTTTCTAACAACTACAGTTTTCCCAGGATCTCCACTTCCATCCCCGCATGTTCCTCAAAATAGGCTTTGATTTTCTCTACATACTCGTCTGTAGGCGGTTCAAACTGCATCTGCTCGCCGCCGATATGCTTTTTCTTGGAAATACCCAGGTTGTGATAAGGCAGCAGAGTGACCCGTTTGATGCCATGGTCTTTATAAAATGCCGCCGTTTTCTCGATGATTTCCCACGTGTCGTTGACGCCGCTAATAAGCGGCATGCGCATCTGCAGCTTCTCGCAAGTCTCAGGGGACGCGGCAAGTCGCGACAAATTTTCTAAAATCACCTGATTGCTCTGCCCCACATACGCCTGATGCACTGCATCGTCGATGGATTTCATGTCATAAAGCACATGGGTGACATTTGCTTTTTCGGAAAGTTTCACAAGCCAATCCCCATTTCCAAAGCCGGAAGTGTCCAAACAGACAGGAATATCAAGGTCTGCCGCCCCATCCACCAAAGCATTTACAAACTCCGGCTGAGCAAGCATCTCACCGCCGCTGACAGTCATCCCTCCGCCAGTGGTCTCATAAAAGCCCATGTCTTTTTCTACTTCCTTTAGAACTTCCGACACGGTCATGGTCTTGGCGACAGGCAGAAGCGCTCTTGCATAGCAAATCTTTGTGCACTCCATGCAGCTGTCGCAAAGTTCCCGGTTAATTTTAATTACATTTTCACTGTCGACGAAGACAGCGTGCTTCGGACAGTCTTTCACGCAGTAGCCGCATTTAATGCAACTGTTAGGCATCTCGATGACCTGCTGCGCAAAGTCAATAAGCTCCGGATTGTGGCACCAGGCGCAGTCCAGAGGACAGCCTTTGAGAAACACTGTGGTTCTGATGCCCGGTCCGTCTTCCGTGCTGAATTTCTGTATGGATCCGACTAACGCCGTCATTTCTTTGTTTTCCATCTTCGTCTCCAAATGTTAAAATTCTAAAGTCTTACGCCTCTTTAAAGTGGGTCGTTCTGTAGATAATGGTATCCTGCGCGCTCTTGTCAAGTTCTGTAAAGTAAGCCATATAGCCTGCTACACGAACCATCAGACCCTTGTAATGCTCTGGATCTTTCTGTGCTGCTTTCAGGGTTTCATCGTCTACTACGTTAATCTGAATGTGGTTACCGCCATTATTGAAGTAAGTTTTAATAACTCCTTCAATTCTCTGCAGCCCCTTTTCGCCTTCTACGCCCTTCGGGTCAAAGCGCAGGTTGAACAGCGCACCGTCGTGGAATTTATCCTGACCCATGGAAGCAACAGATTTTACAGTGGCAGTCGGACCGCTGGTATCGCGTCCCATCATCGGAGAAGCGTTGTCGCAGAACGGCTCTCCTGCCAGTCTTCCGTCAGGGGTTGCACCGCAGACCATACCGTGAGAAACGTTTACAGTCTGAGAGTGTACGTTAAAGGAGAACCAGCCGCCTCTTGCATCCGGCCAGGTCTGCACGTTATCCGCGATAAAGTGCATCATTTCCTTATAAACGCCGTCTACGTGCTCATCATCGTTGCCGAATTTCGCAGGTTTGTTCAAAAGCAGCTGACGCATTCTTTCCTCGCCCTCAAAGTTCTTGTCGATGGCAGTAATCAGCTCATCCATGGTGATGTCTTTGTCTTCAAATACACACTTTTCGATGGCAACGATAGAGTCAGCCAGGTTTGCTGCGCCGGTAACGTACATGCCTGCAGTGGTATACTTTGCACCGCCGTGCTGTACGGACTTACCGCTTTCTACACAGCCTTTGGTCACCATGCCCGCAAAAATCACCGGGAATCTGGTCATATGCATGCTCTGCATCACTTTATAACCGGTTGCAACCAACTTGTAGTGGTGCAGAATCTGTTTCTTCAGCGCATCCTTCAAATCATCGATATTTTTAAAGTCTCTTGGATCTCCTGTCTGAAGTCCCATCAGCTTACCGGTGGACGGATCAACACCGTTGTGGAGTACGAACTCCAGCATTTTACCCATGTTGACATAGCCTGCATCCGGTGAACCGTCTGTGGAACCGCCGCCAGGACCCGGCTGAATACATCCTACGATGGTCCAGTCTCTGGCCTCTTCCATGGTGCAGCCTTTGCCCAGGGTCATCTTCATCGCAACATCGTCGTTGAAGAATCCAGGGTTTGCCTGACCGTCCTGAATCATTTCGCAGCCTTTGCGAATCAGATCTTCCGGTGTACCTTCCCAAACTCGTACACCCATAACCGGCTGAGTCGTCTTCAGCTGATTTGCGGCTTCCAGACACAGATAGGACAGTTCGTTAGTGGCGTCTTTGCCGTCCGGGGTCTGACCGCCGACCAGCAGGATTTCCCACATCGGATAACCGGCGAAGGAAGTCGCGTACCATTTATCTCTGACTTCGTAAACCTCGCAGGATTTCAGGTACAGGCATTCCAGCATTTCCATCGCTTCTTCCTGTGTAATATTCTTTTCGTCGATGACGTCTTTTTTGTAGTAAGGCCACATGTACTGGTCAAATCTGCCGTATCCGTTTGCGGTGGTGCAGACTTCGATATGGAAGTATACGTGTGCAAACCAAATCATCTGCAGCGCCTGCCAGAATGTCTGCGGTGGATTTTCCGGTACCACGCGGCAGTTTGCAGCGATGCCGAGAAGTTCTTGCTTTCTCTTTTCATCTTTACATTCTGCTGCCTGCCGTTCTGCTTCCTCTGCCATTCTGTGGGCATAGGTAATCAGACCCTGGCACTGAATGATGCACGCCTGCCAGAAGTTGACCTTTTCTTCGTCTGCCTGACATTCGCAGATCATATTATCGATGTTCGCCTGACATTCTTCCATGTAACCGCGCAGACCGATGGTCAAAAGTTTTTCGTGGTCGCAGGTGGTTTCGCCGGAAACGCCATTTCTCAGACCGACCGTAATAATATCGTCCTGGATGCATTCCTCGATATGCGCAGGAAGGGCTGTCTTGGACATGTCTTCCATGGATCTGCCTTCCCAGTACGGCAGATATTCCAGAATCAGCTTCTTGTCTTCTTCTGAAATATCATATGGGTCTTTGGTTCTGGTTGCGAACTCGTTAATATCACTGATATACCAAGAGCTGGACTGAAATTCCGGGTGCAAGTTTGCACCTCTGTATTTGTTGGTCGCCGTACCAACAATCAGTTCATCTTCCATAATCAGCGTCGTCATATTTTCCATAATGTAGTTGACAACTCTCGCCCGGAATACCGGAATCGCATCGCCTGCAAATTTCTGATACGCTTCTGTGGCGAGAACAAGCCGTTCCGCCGTAATGCATGGACGGGTATTCCACAGCTTGTTTCTCATCCGCGTCAATCTTTCATTTAACATAAGTTTAAATCCCCTTTCTTCGATATTGGTTTAGCCAAGCATCATACCGCCGTCAGCAAGCACGTTGGATCCATTGAGGAAGTTTGCTTCCGGCTGGCACATGAAATAAACGATATCTGCCATTTCGTACGGTTCTGCAGGACGTCCCAGAGGCCCAAGGGTGATGCTTGCATCTTCCATGTCAGCAAAATCCGCTACAGATTTTTGGAACATAGCGGTATTGACCCAGCCCGGTGAAATGGAGTTGGAGCGAATGCCGTACTGTCCATATTCGTTGGCAACGTTCTTAGTCATACCGATGACAGCCCATTTGCTGGAACCGTAACCGATTTCGCAGGTATAACCGCTCATACCGGAAACGGAACCGAAGTTTACGATATTGCCGTGCTTCTGCTCCAGCATGATTGGCAGGGTATGCTTCATCATTGCAAAAGTGCCGAATACGTTTACGTTGTAAATATTTTTGAAGTTATCTAACGTGCAGTCAACAGTCAAGCCATATTCGCCAATGATAGCCGCTACGTTGACCAGCGCATCGATTCTCCCGAATCTTTCCTTCACGGCTGCGATGGTAGCGATAACCTGTTCTTCTTCTGTGATATTCACCGGACAGATTGCAACTCTTGCTTCATCTAATTTCAAATCAGCCGCAACCGCTTTCAACGCTTCTTCGTTGATATCACACATTGCCACACTGTATCCATTCTCATAAAATTTCTTTACAATTGCGGAACCGATTCCACCGGACGCGCCTGTTACAACCGCAACTCTTACTTCATTACTCATCATAGTTCCTCCTTCTATCATCTGCCCATGCAGACATTATGTCAGTCTTATTAATCTTATTCTAATTAGATTTATCCCCATATTCAACAATTATTTTGCCGTAAAAATCAATTATATTGCGCAAAAAAATCAGCCCAATCGCTTTCAAAGGGCCAGCATTTATGTTACAATTTTAACTATCATAGGAAACGGCAGGTGTCGCCATGCTTTTTGAAAAAATCACGTATCAGGATGATTTTCCCATCAACATTACCATTGCGAATATAGAAGATTACCCGATTCACTATCACCAGGATATTGAATTTGTTTTTGTGCTCAAAGGGCAGGTCACCCTGAAAAACGGCTATTGCAGCTATACCCTCCACGAAAGAGATATCTTCACCAACTCAGGTCATGAGGTTCACAGTCTGACCTCGGAAGATCCGGATAATATTGTCGCTTTGATTCAGATCAGCACCCATTATTTTTCCCAGTATTTTCCTTCCCTGAGCAAAGCATGCTACCGCACCTACACCAACAAAGGGCGCAGCAGTAAGCACGATAATCTGCAGGAAAAGCTGCTGGACATTTTGCTGCAGTATTCCATTCGAAGTTCCCGTTACAAGACAGAATGCACTTACGCCATGATTGAGGTCATCAAATATTTGGAAAGGATTTTCAATCTCTTTGCCTTCAACGGCGAAATGGTGATTAATTTTGAGAGCAGCAACCCTGTGACCATCGAAAGAATCAGCCATATCATCGGCTATATCTATCAGAACTACGCGGAGAAGATTACCCTGGACGATCTGGCGGAAATCGAGCATTTGAGCACTTTTTATCTTTCCCATATTATCAAGGACTGTACCGGTATGAATTTTCGGGAATTCCTGTGCTTTGCCCGGGTAGAATGGTCTGAAATTCAGCTTCTTGATACCAACAAAAAAATCAGTCAGATTGCCAAGGATGTTGGTTTTTCTACGACTTCCTATTACGAAAAATATTTCCGCAAGTGGTTCGGCCATTCTCCGCAAGCGCACAGGGAGATGTATATGCCAATGGTAAAAAGCGAATTCCATCGGGAAACGCTGACATTAATCCCGCCCAATAAAGCCATCACACTGATCCGCAACCTGCTTTCTTCCCTAAACTCACAGAAGAACAGCACGTCTTTAGTCAATACATTGAAACTGGAAATTGATGCGGACATCCACACCACACCACTAGCTTATATTTCACACAATCTGATTGTGCAAATCCGCTGTGAAGATTTTGCTGTCATGGGATTTCATATCTTCTCGAAGCTGGCCAACCTGCATCCGGAAACCGTCGTGCTTCTTTATAGCGATGACGACAGTTCACAGCAAATTGACAAATTCCAAAACCTCCTGCTCGCCGCAGGGTTTGAGGTAGAATGCAGAAAGCAAAATCATATACCATTTTCCGTCATCTCATCGGGGAACGATTCCATCGCTTACCCGATTCACCTGATTCACAAGCTGATTCGTTCTGAAGAAAAAGAAATTCAACTACCGCTTCGTGATTACGATACTGGAGAAATGATTTTGGGCGGTCAGCCTGCCCTACTGACGGCAAACGGCACCTGCAAGCCCGGCTATTTTGCCTGTCAGCTGCTTTCCTTCCTGAAAGGAAATCTCCTGTGCTGGGGAAAACAGTACTGTGTCATCGAAACCCACTCTGACAGCAATACTGCCTATGTCATCATCGTAAGCAACTTCAACGAAGAGATTTATGAAATGTGCACAAAGGAAACCACTGCCCACCAGGCAAAAACCATCCTCAACGAGTTCAAAGACGAAATTGATTTCAATGTCAGTCTGAATCTGACGCCGGGAATGTACTCGGTGATGAAATATTCCCTGACAAAGAACCGGAATATTTTCGCTTATCTGTCCGCCTTTGATTTTAACGACGATGTAGGCTTTCACAGTGCGCAGACTGTATCCATTCCGACAGAGCCGGAATTGGAACTCTATATCGAAGATGTGCGAACCACATTTAATATGAATTTTTCCATGAAAGGCGTAGAATTACAATATGCTGTGATCAGACTGAAAGGAGACTCTAAAGATGCCTAATCTAAATCACAAATTAAGTGAACGTACTGCTGCCGTCGGACTGATGGTCGCCGCTCTATTTTGGGGGCTCAGCTATCCTCTTACAAAATATGTAGAGGCATGCCCTACCTTCTATATCATTTCACTCAGGTTTGGCATCGCCGCGCTGTGTCTTGCCATCGCCTTTCATCGGAAGTTTAAACTGCTGAACAGAGATGTCATCAAGTACGCATTCTTGTTGTCTTTTGCCGTATTCCTCATGTTTGCCTTCGGCATCTGGGGCATCAAGTATACGACCTCGGTCAGATCTTCTTTCTTTACCACTCTGTCGTTCCTGATGATTCCAGTACTGAACCGCGTCCTGTTTAAAATCAGAATTTCTAAGATCATCGTAATCAGTGCTCTGCTCTGTCTTGTCGGCGTCTTCCTGCTATGCTACGCGCCTGGTATGGGCGGACTCGTCATCAATTCCGGAGATTTACTATGTATTCTAGCTGCTGTAGCCGGCTCGTTTCATATCATACTGGTTGAAAAGGTTTCAAAAAATCCGAGAGTCGATTCGTCCCTCTTTACCGTATTCCTCATGGGGTTCATTTCTCTGTGGGGCACGCTCATCGCAAGTATCACCGGTGATATCCATTATTCCCTGACCGGTAGCAGCCAGCTAATTGCCATTATCCTTATGGGCGTATTCTGCAGCGCTGTTTCCTTCTGCCTTCAGACCCATCTAGAAGCTTTCGTATCTCCTGACCGGGTCGGGGTCATCTTCGCCTTGGAACCAGCCTCCGGCTGCATTCTATCAGTCATTCTGCTGGGTGAAACCATGCGGTTCACTGGCTGGCTGGGTGCGCTCATCATCATGGTCAGCATCCTGTATATGGAGTTTGCCGCCAGCAAAGAAGCCAGCAAACAACCGAAAACTGAAGATTCTAAAAGAAAAGACTCTGCATAAAGCAGAGCTCTTTTTTACCTTATTTTAAACTATTTTTTAGAATGCTTTTTTCTTGCCTTTGCTTTGGCTTCTTGATTTGCTCGCGCCTTGCGCATTCTTTCTTCATCCAATTTTCTGTTGTATTCGTCCGCGTCTTCTCTTCTCTCTTCCTGCGTCCGATCATCTACATACGCATTCGGATTCATTTTCTTTGCCAATTCCATCACGCCCCAGGCGTCTTCCTCCGTAAACACAAAAGGTCTAATCGCCACATCTTTGGCGATTTCAAGAAGAATGTTCGGTTTGGCTTTTTTAAAGTTGGGACGGATTGCGGTAATCTGGTCCCATTCCCATCTATTTACTACCTTCCAGGCAAACAGTTTGTACCTGATTTCAACGCCTCTTTCCGATACCAAATGAGTTTTTTCAAAAAAGATGGCTAAGGTAAGAATTACTGCCAAAATCATATAGAAGTAATTCTGCTGTCTAAATGAAAGGTAGAGTATGATAATGCCGCCGATTAATAATATCGTTTTTCTCTTTAAATCCCGTTCTTTTACAATACCCTTATAAGTCATAATCTGTTCATTCCTTTACTTTTCTTTTGCAAAAAGCGCATACCCGTAAAACGGGTATGCGTAATTTTTTATGTTAGATTCACTTGCCGGTTTATTTGCCGATTTCTTTGTAAGTTCCGTCAGCTCTGAGTTCAGCAAGTCTCTTGAGCGCATGTTCGTGCTCTTCAGCAGGTGCCCCAGCCGGTTTGCCAGCCTTCACTTTGCCTCCAAAGAATCCGGTACGAGAACCATCTGCGAAGATGATGTTGCCCCCCCAAGCTGCTGTAGCCAGGGAGATAATCGGATTCAGGAAGTTGGTGAAACAGTACGGCAGATAAGCCATGGTGCTTACGCCCAGCATGGAGGAGTGATATACACCGCAGGAAGACCAAGGTACCAGTGCGGAGAACAGTGTTCCGCCGTCTTCTGTACATCTGGAAAGAACATTTCTGGAAAGACCCATATCGTCGATCTTTTCTTTGTACATTGCAGGTGGAATGATGAGTCCCAGATACTGGTCACACATAGTCAGGATACAGAACATTGCGGTAACAATTACTGCAGCCATCAGGTGGAACGGCGTCTTAATCTTCTTAATCATTCCGCCCAGCAGTCTTTCTACAGCGCCACATCTGGAGTACATGCCGCCGAAGCCGATGGCAATGAGCGCCATGTTAATAGTCCAGAGCATGGAGTCCATACCGCCTCTGTTCAGCAGTGTGTCAGCCAGTTCATTGCCAGTTTCAGCAGAGTATCCGTAGTGCACCATTGCAATACATTCCGCAAAGCTTGCACCCTGGAAGATGACTGCAAAGATACAACCTGTCAATGACGCAAGCAGTACACCCGGGATGCCTGGCATCTGCAGTATTGCAACCAAGATGATAACTGCAACCGGTAACAGAAGTACCGGGCTCATGTATGCGAAGTTGTCTTTAATCGCATTAGATAAACCGTCTACCAACTCAGGATCATATGTACCTGCTTTTCCTGTCAGGGACATTACGCAGTAAATAACGAATGCGATTAGGAACGCAGGGAAAGTCGTTCCGATCATTGCTTTTACATGGTCGAACAGACCGGTCTGAGAAGCTGCCGCAGCCAGGTTTGTGGAATCGGACAGCGGTGAGAACTTATCTCCGGTACAAGCGCCGGAAAGAACCGCACCAGCAATCATAGCAGGGTTGATACCCATGGTTGCACCGATACTCATAAACGCGATACCCAGTGTAGCGGATACAGTGTAGGAAGATCCCAGGGATAAACCTACGATCGCGCACAGTACAACAACTGCCGGAAGAAAAACTGCAGGTGTGAAAATCTGCAGACCGTAGTATACGATAGCAGGGATTACACCAGCCCATTCAAAGGATCCAACCAAGCATCCTACGAAGAGCAGGATGAACAGCGCTTCCAAAATCTGGCTGATAGAAGCAAAACCTGCCGCCATCATTTCAGATAAAGGTACGTTGCAAAGTTTGCCTACTACGCAGCAGGTAATCGCTGCAAGCAGTACGTAGATGTGCGGGTCGTTGCCCCACTCAAACAAAAAGTTCGCAAGCATCAAACCTAACAGTACGAGAACCGGTAAAAAGGCCTCGAACACGTTAGGAAGACGTTCGCCAGTTTTTTTAGTTTCTGTCATAACTAAAAACCTCCTAAGTATGATAAGAAATAATTTCACACTTGCATTATACCATGTCTTCCATTTCACACATTAGTTCAAAATCTAGTAATTTTCGCAAAATATTTGCAATCATTCAGCCAGCGTAAAAAAATCCATGCTATAACGCAATAATTTTTCGCATTATGTAGCAAAATGCCACTAATGCTGTCATTATTATACCATACCTGTCGGATAATGCACTGATTACCTTGCTATTTTTATTGACCGAGTTGCCATTTCTGAAAAGTTCATCAATTGGCTACTATTAGTCAAAGTTATATGCTGTCACAATTGGTTCCCTGTTTAAAACCTTATCATTGAAGTATTCATACAGGCTGATGCCCAAGAAGGAACCGCTGATATTTGCAATATTCTCAAACCCGTTGCCCTGCAGACAACATGTCGCATAATAGGATCTCTGACTGGAACGGCAGTGCAGATATACCGGCACGTCCTTTGGAATTTCGGAAAGTCTGCCGCGCAGCTGCCCCAGCGGAATATTCTTTGCGCACTTGAGATGTCCCCCTTCAAATTCCTCTGGGCTTCTGACATCGATAATGCAGGCACCGCTTTCCGCCAGAGCGCGAACCTGGCTGACATGCACCTGTTTGATTCTGCCGTTGAGTACATTGAGCGCTACCAGTGCCGCCAGATTCACAACGTCCTTTGCAGTCGAAAACAATGGCGCGTAGCACAGCTCCAGCTCTTTCAAATCTTCTAGTGTGCCTCCCATAGTAATCATCGTGGCAATCACGTTAATTCTCTTATCAGTCTCACCGGTTCCAATTGCCTGCGCGCCCAGAATCCTGCCCGTAGGAACTTCGAAAATCAGCTTAAATACCATATAGTTCGCGCCCGGCATAATGCCCACTCTATCTGAAGGGAAGATCATCACAGAATCATAGGAGAAACCCTCCTGTTGTGCTGTCTTTTCGTTGAGTCCGGTGCACGCTGCATTAAGTCCAAACAGCTTGATGCAAGAGGAACCGATAAAGCCTTTGTTGTTTGCAGAAATTCCATAGATGTGATCCGCCGCCGCTCTTGCCTGTCGCTGCGCAGGTCCTGCCAGCGCAATTCTGCCCGGTTTATGTGTCAGACTGTTAAAAGATTCTATGGCATCTCCAACAGCGTAAATATCCGGGTCGGTGGTCTGATAGTTATGATTGACCTTGATGCCTCTGCTCTGCCCGATTTCAAGACCAGCCTTTTCAGCAAGTTCCGTTTCCGGCGCCACACCCACAGCCATAATAACCGCGTCCGCATCGATGCTGAAGGCTTTACCGTCCTTTACCGCTGTTACCTTTCCGTCTTCTATAGCTGTAACCGATGACTCCAGATACAAGTTGATTCCGTGGTCATCCAGTTCCTTATGCAGAATCTGCACCATATCGTAGTCATAAGGCGCCATAATCTGCGCTGTTCCCTCAATGACAGATACCTGCTTTCCAGCTTCCCGTAGGTTTTCGGCTGTTTCAATTCCGATAAAGCCGCCACCGACAACTGCAACATTGTTTATTCCGGCAGCGTCCAGATAGACCTTTAGTCTACTGATATCCGTCACATTTCTGATAGTAAACACATTGCCTGCGTCAATTCCCCTAATACTCTTTGGCATTACAGGCTTCGCGCCCGGAGAAAGCACCAGCTTGTCATAGGAATCCTCAAATTCCTCACCGGTATTCAAATTCTTTACGTTCACAGTCTTTCTGTCACGGTTTATCGCAGTCACCTCATGTCCTGTATATACATCTATATCATGATTGTTCTTAAAATCCTCCGGAAACATCATAATCAGGTCTTCATCAGATCCCACAACACCTCCGAGGTAGTATGGAAGTGAGCAATTGGAAAACGAAACATGCTCCCCCCTTTCATAGATTACAATCTCTGCTTTCGCGTCAATTCTGCGAGCTCTTGCTGCTGCAGATGCACCGCCAGCTACGCCGCCTACCACAACCAGTTTCATCAAACTTCTCCTTTCAGATACAAAATTACTTAGTTAAAGCAATTTTATCACTTCAAAATTACCATTTCAATTTATTAATTTGCTAACTATCTTGTCATCGAAGCGGATATCTTGTTTTTTTTTCGCTTTTCCGCTAAAATAATTTTAACTTACTACATAGTAAAAACTGAGAGGAGTTATGATGATGCAAGACTATACAAAATTACCCCAGGAAGAAAAAGAAGCCCTGATAAAAAAAGCGATGAACGTCGGCATTCAGACGGAAACTGACTACGGCAACTGCATCCAGAGCATGCTAAACGGTCTTTATTCCGCATTTCCTGACTTTGGAATCACCAAAGATATGCTCAAGGCATGTTTTGGTATTGCTGGAGGCTGCGGTTGCTGTCTGGAAGGTACCTGCGGCGCACTCAACGCAGCGGCATGGGCAATCAGTATCTGCTACGGGCGACCAATTGATGACCTGGCCGGCGATTATGACGCCTGTCATGTAATGGTTAGAGAGGTTGCGGATAAGTTCCGTGAAGAATACGGCGGCATCCTCTGCAAAGATGTTATGATTCATACCATGGGCGCTGTTTATGACTGGAAGACGCCAGAAGGCGATCAGGGGTATATGGATCACAACGGAACATTCCACTGCGCTACTGCTGTCGCGTTCTGTGCGGAGATTATCGCAAGAATGATTGTAGAAGGAAAACTAAAACATGAGTAAAATCCAACGATTCGAAACACATATACCTATCGATGAACTGATGAATCAGTATTTTGATTTTGAGCTGACCCACAGCAAGTGCCGTCAATGCTCTGGTTATCAGAAAACCTGGTCCTGCCCTGCTTTTGACTTTGAGCCCGCTGATTTCTGGCGGGGCTTTTCATCGCTTCATCTGATTGTCGACCGCGTCAGCTGCGCATCTGCCGCAACCATAGAAGAAGCACAGAACTGGCTTTTCGCAGAAAAGAGCCGGTTTGATGCGGAAATGCGCGAGCTGGAAAAAAAATCACCCGGAAGCTATGGGCTAGCTGCACAGGAATGTGTGGCTTGCAAAAAATGCGCCCGTCTTTCCGGTCTTCCCTGCATCCACCCCGAAATCATGCGCTACGGCCTTGAGTCTATCGGCATACTGGCAGTTAAACTAGTGGAGGATAAATTTGGTTTTTCCGCAAAGTGGTCTGACGGTGTTTCTATTCCCGACTACTATCTGCTAGTCGGCGGTGTGATATTAAAAGATTGATTAAAAAGAGATGCCGCACGGGCATCTCTTTGTTCTCGTCCATTCTGTTTCTATTTTTATTCCTTTTCATCTTCCATGACTGCGATAATCCGGTCAACCGCAGAGACAATACTTTCCTGATCCTGCAGCACGACAGAAGCATAAAGGTTCATTCCATCCAAATAGCAGACTTCGCTGCTGGACACTCCGACAATGCTCTGCTTTTCTATATCCCACGATGGCATCCCATCAGTCTGCATTTTAATTAGGTTGCGGATATCGTCCTGTGACATATTGATTTCCACACAGTCTTCGATAGAGTCAAGAATCGCTGTATATCTGGTCAAAATCGTCGTACTGGAAATCGCTTTTTTCAAAATTCCCTCCAGCACCTTCTGCTGATTTTTGTTTCTCTGCAAATCCCCGTCGCTGAATGACTTTCGCTCTCTTGCAAATGCCAGTGCTCTTGCGCCGTCCAGATAGTTGGTGCCTTCGTAAAATTCATAGTAAACCCCCATGCCATGGGTAACAAAGGTATAATCGGACTCTACATCAATGCCGCCGATGGCGTCGACCAAAGAGGTAACTGTCGTGTAATTGACCTTTACATAATAGTTCATATCAAGTCCGGTCATCTTTTCCACTGCGGCAATGGTTTCCTTGATTCCGTGTACCCCGGTATGCGTCAGCTTATCCTTCGCGCCGTCGGCATCCGGCAGCTCCAGGTAGTAATCTCTAGGTATCGATGTCAAAAGCACCTTATGGGTTCTCGGATTCACTGTAACAATCATATTTACATCGGAGCGTGAAACCACATCAATAGAGCCTTCTGTGTCCAGTCCGCTTACGTAAATATTAAAAGAATCCTTCGTCACGTTGACGTCTTTTGCGATATTCGTTGTCTCAATCGGCACCTTTACTGTATGCACAATCTTACTGCCTTCCTTAAAACTGCTGTTTTCGCTACACATCGTAGTATAATGCGCTTCACTGATAAAAATCAATTCATAAGATCCGTCTAAAACACCCGATGCCAGCGTACTCAAATCTTCAATCATTTCGTAGGTGACATTCGCCTCTTCCTGTAGCATATTCTTGGCTTCGGAATAGTTAATTTCGTTAGTCAGGAAGGTCTGTACAGCCTTTCCCGTGATGGAAGCTGCCCCATCATAAGTGCTGTCTGCTTTCGCCAGTACATAGTAAGGTTCGGTCTGCTCCTTTACCGTAGTAACTTTGTCCATAAAATCAATCGTTCCATTTATGTACACAATCCCTGCGCCATAAGCCCCGACCAGTGCAATAGAAATAATCAGGGAAATAATTCTTCTGGAATTCTTAAAGCGTTTGAAAAACAGCGCTGGAAAAGTGAGAATCAAAATTATGATAATCAGCCCCGCTGCCATGCATACATACTTAATTGCCAGCACGTCCATATAAATAAAAAAACCAAAAAAAGCAATGGTCACTAATATATAAAAAATCGACCATATCCTGGTAAATACTCTAAACGCGCCTCCGTTCTGTTTCTTCTCGTGTTTATCCTGTCTCATCGGTATCCTCTAATATCTCTCAAAATATTGAAGTTGTCACAGTTTGTAACCATAATATTTTACTATGTCTGTAGAATTTTGTCGATACCTCTTAAGAATTTTTTAGAATTATAGCTTGTAACTTGATCATTGCAGAAAAAAGAAAAGGAAAGTCTTCTGTAGAGAGACTTTCCTTTTCCTTCTAAATATGATGAATTACGTCACCTGCGAATCGCAGACAGCATTTGCTGCTAATTTTCCTTACGTCCTTCAGACGTTTCTTTTTTTCTGAATTTCATGACGGCTATAGCCAGAATTACTGCACTACCAACAAAGGCCAATCCCACACAAAGCGCATTGCTCAACGACCAGCCACTGGTTTCTGTATCTTCCGGTGTACCTGCCAGAGGAACCGCCTCATCATCAATGCGAATCAATTCCTCTTCCTCTTCTTTTTCTTCTTCCGCTGCAGTATCCTCTTGTGAGTTTTCCTCTTCTGAAATGTCAGAAGGCGCTGCGCTCTGCATATCATCTGCAGCCTGGCTACCCTGTATATCTTGTCCTTCCTCTGTCTGCTCGGGCTCCGAAGGTGTTTCTAGTTCTGCCCCTTCCTCTGAATCAACTGCTGGAGCCACTTCCGACTCATCCGCATAGACCCATGAAGCTGGAAGCAGCATGAGAAGCGTCATAATCAGACAAATCAGCACTCTTGATTTTTTCATCTGCCCATCCTCTCTTTCATACACTAAATAGTGTGTGCATTTTTTAAGATTCTTTTGAAATTAGTCTAATAAGTTATATTATACCACACGCTGGTTAGTTTTTTGTTATTTTTTGGTATATAGACTCTTTTATAATGATTATAATAGAAGACCTGCGACTACTCGCAGGTCTTAGCTACTTATTTATTCAAATTGACTCAATATCGTAATTATTCGATGATCTCAGTAACAACGCCGGAACCTACTGTTCTGCCGCCTTCTCTGATCGCAAATCTCAGTCCTTCTTCGATTGCAATCGGGGTGATCAACGCAATTGTCATGGTTACGTTATCTCCTGGCATACACATTTCTGTTCCTTCTGGTAACTGCAGGTCTCCTGTTACGTCTGTTGTTCTGAAATAGAACTGTGGTCTGTATCCGTTAAAGAACGGAGTGTGTCTTCCGCCTTCTTCTTTCTTCAGTACGTATACTTCGCCCTTGAACTTTGTGTGCGGATGAATGGTTCCTGGTTTTGCCAGTACCTGTCCTCTTTCGATTTCTGTTCTCTGCACACCTCTAAGCAGTGCTCCTACGTTATCTCCTGTTTCTGCCTGGTCTAACAGCTTTCTGAACATTTCCAGTCCTGTTACGACTACGCTTCTCTTTTCTTCTGTTAAGCCGATGATTTCTACTTCTTCACCAACTTTCAGTACGCCTCTTTCTACTCTTCCTGTTGCTACGGTTCCTCTTCCTGTGATGGAGAATACGTCTTCTACTGGCATCAGGAACGGCTTATCGTTTGCTCTTTCTGGTTCTGGAATGTAGCTATCTACTGCTTCGAACAGTTCTACTATCTTATCTCCCCATGGTCCTTCTGGGTTCTCTAATGCGCCCAGTGCGGATCCTCTGATGATCGGTGTGTCATCTCCTGGGAATTCATATTCGTCAAGCAGTTCTCTGATTTCCATTTCTACCAGATCCAGCAGTTCTTCGTCATCTACCATGTCGCACTTATTTAAGAATACTACGATGTATGGTACGCCTACCTGTCTGGACAGCAGGATGTGCTCTCTTGTCTGCGGCATCGGTCCGTCTGTTGCTGCGCATACCAGGATTGCGCCGTCCATCTGTGCTGCTCCTGTAATCATGTTCTTTACATAGTCAGCGTGGCCCGGGCAGTCTACGTGTGCGTAGTGTCTGTTCGGTGTTTCGTATTCTACGTGTGCTGTAGAAATGGTGATTCCTCTTTCTTTTTCTTCTGGTGCTTTGTCGATCTGGTCGAATGCTACCTTTTCACCCAGCTGATATCTCTGATACAGGGTGGTTGTGATTGCTGCTGTCAGCGTTGTCTTACCGTGGTCTACGTGACCAATGGTTCCGATATTGATATGCGGTTTGGTTCTCTCAAATTTTGCTTTTGCCATTTTTGTTTTCCTCCTAATTGTATAACGTTATTTTTTAGAAAGGCGGACTTGGGCGTCCCCAAATCTGCTTATTGGGTTTTGCTCAAACCTAAAAAATATTTTAGCATAGTTTTCTGTAGTTTACAAGTCATTTCCATGGTAAAACTGCGGTAAAACCAAAGCAATCTGCCAATGAATACAGCTGCATCAAAAAAGGACGTTTTACATACGTCCTTTTTCACTGTAGCTCTACTTGCGTCTATTCTATTTCCGTTTATAGATTAGTGCTGCACAGCCAGTCCCTGCTGCTGCCAGAATCATCATCCATACTGCCAGCCACAAAAATGCGTCATCTCCGGTCTTTGGGGAACTGTTCTTTGCAGTACCGTTGTCATTCTTCTTTTCAGTTTTATTCGGTTTATCAGCCTTTGGAGTATCAGGCTCATCAATATCAATGCCAGGTGCTAAAGGTACATCCGGCTCATCAATATCCACATCGCCAGGATCGTCTGGATTTTCTTCTCCCGGATTTGGATCAAGGGGAACATCCGGATCCTCAATTTCTGTCGGCGGCGTTACCGGAATATAGGTACTCCGGTACTGCGCTGTGACGGTCAGATTCTCCTGTACATTGGTAAATTCTTTATCCCATCCCGTAAAGCGGTAGCCGCTGCGCACAGGATCTTCAGGAGCTGCTGCATCCTGACCGGCGAGCACTTCTTCACTCTTTAAAACGTTGCCGTTATAATCCACAAAGGTTACAGTAAAGCAATCTGTATATCTCGGTGTAACATAAATATCACCCTGACGGAATCTCAGGCTGGAAGCATCGCTTTCGTCAACCTTTTCAGTACCGCTGTTCACCCACTGCACATCAAAATCATCTTTCTTTGTGGAAAGGGTATAATCCAGTCCAACTTCCCGCGAATCCAGCTTCGAAGTCTGAATCTGACTCATCGTCTGGTCATACTGATAAGTCTGCAGATTGAGACTTGTAATCTTTTTGCCTTCTACATCAAAACGATTTCCTAAAAGTTCTGCAAATCTGATTTCATTATCCTCATGATAATAATCGTATGCAGCAACTCTCACCCACGTACTCTGTGCCGCATCCCAAACATTTACAGTAAAGAGAGTTGGCTGGTAAAAGATTTCTTTAGAAGACACGTTGTTTCGTCCCACATTAAAAACAATATATCGATTTGAATAATCAGTTTTATCCGGACTGTCTGTAATTCCCGTTTTAATATATCCGCCCACTTCCATCGGCGCAAAGTTTTCCTGCGCACGTACATAGATTTTCAAATCTGTATTTTGTTTTGTCAGATAGGTTCTTGAACCTGTCAGGCGGAAAGATTCTGGCTTTACTGTATGCTCATAGCCAAGATAGCCGGTCTTGTAGTTTGCTCTGTGCTCCACATTGGCAAAACGATAATCCTTCAGATAAGTGGATTCTTTCTCTCCCTGAGGAACCGCCGCCGCAAAAACGAGTACAGGCACAGAATAGTAAGAATCCTGGGAATCCAATCGTGCACCGACAATCCCTGAGCTTGCGTCAGCCTCGTTTCTTGCTCTGAAAGTCAAAGTACCGATTCCGTTTTCATCTACTGTATATTTGTTATCATTGGCAGTCGATCCGACCAGTCTCGGCACCTGCGCAATCCAATTTCCCGATCCGGGCCTACTCTCTCTGTCTGGCAAAGCGGCAGGCAGCACATATCCTTCATCTGCCTGCAAGGTCAGTGTAACCTGCAGACCATCAAACTTATAATCAGTAACCTGTACGTTCCATCCATCAAAATGCAGCCGCGCATAGGTTCCAAAGGTTTTTTCATCTGTGTAATCCGGCGCAATTACATTGTCTCCGTTTAATTCCGCCTCCATTGCATCTACGTAATCATTGTAATTATCTCTTGTAATTTTTTCATTGGAAATCGAAGGGCTTTCTCCATCCGAAATCTCTGCTGCTGCAAAACTCAGCTGCAGTGACATTGCAATCATGAGTGCCATAATCAAGCAGCTAAACTTTTTTAATGTTTTCATATTTTCTTCCTTTCTCCTATAAAGCCCTTATTCTTTTCATTGTTGATTTCACTGCAGCCGCAGCACACCGGCAATTCAACTGCATGAAATTATAATATTAACTCAGTGGACTTATCATATCATGATTTAGGTTAGATTCTTGTTATATTTTGTCACCTACTCCCAAAAATTTCAATTCCTTTAATAAACAAAATATTTCTTTTATCATGCTAACTGCATTTAAGCCGCGTTTAGGATAGCTTCAAAATATATTTACATTTATTTTTGTATTCATTTTTTAGCATTATTTTTTGAATACATACAAATCATATCACAGCGAATACAATTATGTAAAGAAAGGATTTGAATTATGGCAAAATTTATTCCACAGAAACAAGATAAAGAAGTAATTTCCATACGGCTTACCTCTGACCTATTAAAATCCATCGATGAAAATGCAGGAAAGGCAGACCTAAGCAGAAATGAATTCATCAATCAGTGCATCATCTTCGCCCTGCAAAATATAGAATTTGAGAATTAAATGAGTACCTGAGAAGTAACAATGAAGCTGAAACCTCGCCCTTTTCTGATTCTCTGCAATTTACAAGAGGCAATCTTTCATCACACAAAAACAAAAGACGCTGGAATTCCAACGTCTTCTATACTTGGAGCTGTTGAGCAGATTCGAACTGCCGAACCTCTTCCTTACCAAGGAAGTGCTCTACCTACTGAGCTACAACAGCATACCAATCGTTCTATATATTACTATATTTTCGGCTCTTTGTCAATGGCAAATTTACAAATCTTCACCGCGGTCATGAAAATCGATAAAAAGCGGTTGCGCACAAGGTTTTATGCCTTTGCTACGTATAAAGCCTTTCTTCCCGCTTTCTCCAATTCAATTTTCTAAAAATCGCTGTATCTTTTTCTTGATTCGCTGAATAGCATTGTCCACTGTCTTAGTAGAGCGGTGAAGATGCCCCGCAATTTCCCTATACTCTTCTCCTTTGAGCATATGGTTCCACACCTTTTTTTCCAGAGGACTAAAAATATCATGCTCGTTGGCTTTCAGAAAATCTACGACTTCTCTCATCAGCATCATCGCTTCTGGGTCCGTGTCTGCGCTATTTGCCGCAAGTCGCTCTGACAAAGCGGCTGCTTCCCCATTTTCAGCATTCTCCGCCTGAGAGTTCAGGGACACAGACTCATTGAGAATCTGATGTTTCTGACGATTCGCCGCTTTAATTGCAGTAATAATCTGGCGATTGACGCAAAGCTCCGCAAAGGTACGAAAAGAAGCTGCCTGGGTCTCGTCATAGTCACGAATCGCTTTAAAAATCCCAATCATACCTTCCTGCACTACATCCTCTATATCACCGCCGGCAATAAAGTAAGTCTTGGACTTCATCTTGGCAAGTTCTTTATACTTGTCAATGAGATATTCATAAGCAGTACTACTTCCCTCCTGCGCCATTTTTACAATGGATTCATCGGTAAGGATATTTAAATCTTTATTATTTTCCATCTCTCTGTCTGCGCACCTCATATAGCAAAACTGCCGCCGCATTGGAGGCGTTCAAAGAAGTGATATTTCCAACCATCGGCATGGAAACTGTAAAATCACACTTCTTTTTAACCAGCGGGCTAATGCCAGCCCCCTCACTTCCAATCACGATTGCAAGTTTTCCGGTTAAATCCTGCTGATAATAGGTCACACCGTCCATATCACAGGCAGCAATCCAGAATCCATCTTCTTTCAGTGCATCAATTGCCTGTCCAATGTTGGCAACTTTGACACAAGGCATGTACTCGACTGCACCAGCAGAAGATTTTGCTACGGTTTCCGTCAATCCGCAAGAGCGGCGTTTTGGAATAATCACGCCATGAGCACCTGCGCACTCGGCACTACGCATGATTGCGCCCAGATTATGCGGATCTTCCAGATTGTCGAGAATCACAATTAAAGGCTGCTCTCCCGCCGCCTCTGCTTTGGCATAGATATCCTCCATCTCACTATAATGGTAGGCTGAAGCATAGGCAATGACCCCCTGGTGAGGCGCACCGCCGGCAATTCTGTCCAGAGTCTGTTTATCGCTCTGATAAATGGGAATTGCCTTTTCTTTTGCCATGGCAATAATCTTCGCAATGGAGCCCTCTGCGCCTTTTCCGACCAGAATCTTTTCCATTTCTCTGTCATTTCTAAGCGCTTCTATCACAGGGTTTCTGCCTAAAATCGCGCCTGCCGGAAGCTCTGCCTGCCAAAACTTTTCTTCACCTTGTCTCGTTTTAGTTCCCGCAGACTTTGTATTTCTCTCACTTCTGCGGCTTGCCTTCGCTTCCTCTGGCGCTCTGTAGGCTTTGCCCTTTCGGGCGTTAATGGATGCCCAGTCTCTTTTATTTTTTGCCATCTTCTTTTCTCCTATATTCAAAAAACTGGTAACAGATTCCTTTTTCCTCCTGCAGTTCACTTTCCCAAACTACCTCAAATTCCGGCATTTCATCCAGATTGACAAACCAGGTATCTGCCGGAAATTCCGCGTAAATCTTAGTAATATAGCAGGTGTCACATTTAGGCAAAAAATCTCTGTAGACCTTTCCACCACCGATGATCATGACTTCGTCAGAATCCAGTCCGGCCAGCACCGCAGAAAGTTCCTCTTCAGAATGCACCACGGTTACGCCGGAAGGCGCGTAATCGGCTCTGGTGGAAAGCACGATATTTTCACGGTTTGGAAGGGGTTTCCCACCTGGCAGGCTTTCTAAGGTGGCTCTGCCCATTACCACAGTTTTTCCGGTCGTTCTCTCCTTAAAATATTTCAAATCACCTGAAAGGTGACAGAGCAGTCCGCCCTGATTGCCAATGGCCCAGTTTTTGTCTGTTGCAAGTATCAGTTTCATAAAATCTCCCTTCGCCCTAGTGGATGCTATCTTTCAATCGGCAACATTGACAAATTATTCTTTTTCCTAATTTTTTGTCAATGTTCAGCCGATATTTATCGCGCAAACAACGATATTTTCCTATCAACTTTGACAAAATTGCCAAAACTTTTGTTTTTTGTCAATCCAGGCAATGTTTTCACTCCAAAACCTTGACAAAATTGACAGATTTCCGATTTCTTGTCAATTTTGTCAAAATTCGCATCGAAAACCGCAATATTAGCCGAGATTTTTGCCGATTTATTGACAAAACCGCAAAAAATTTCAAAATTTGGTAATGCCATCGCAGCTGAAATACCATAGCTGAATTACCGCAATTAAATTGCCACAGGAATATTTTTAACCTGTGGATTTTTCTGGTAATCCTCGATAATGATGTCGTCCACGGTAAAGTCATAGAAATCCTTTATGTCCGGATTGAGTCTGAACTTCGGCGCCGGATACTGAGGTCTTTCGATTAGTTCCTCTACAATCGGCACATGGCGATCGTAAATATGGGCGTCAGCGATAACGTGCACCAGTTCGCCAGGAACCAGTCCGCAAACCTGCGCCAGCATATGTACCAGTACGGAATACTGCACTACATTCCAATTGTTGGCAGTCAGAATATCCTGCGAACGCTGATTCAAAATGGCGTTTAGCTTGTCCCCTGTCACGTTAAAAGTCATACTGTATGCGCACGGCTCCAGTCCCATTTCCATTAAATCACTGAAATTATAAATGTTAGTCATAATCCGTCTGGAGTACGGCGTATTGCGAAGCTGCCAAATGACATTGTCCACCTGATCCATCTCGCCTTGGGCAAAGCGATATTTCACACCTAACTGATAGCCATAGGCTTTTCCAATAGAGCCGGTTTCATCAGCCCAGGAATCCCAAATATGGCTGTTCAGATCATTTACATTGTTTGACTTTTTCTGCCAAATCCACAGCATTTCATCCACCGCAGACTTGATTGCAGTCGGGCGCAGGGTCAGCGCCGGAAACTCTTCCTGTAAATCATAGCGATTCACTACCCCGAAATTCTTGATGGTGTGCGCGGGAGCACCGTCTGCCCATTTTGCACGAACCTGCTGTCCTTCTGTGGAAAAGCCATGGTCTAAAATGCCGCGGCACATATTGACAAATAACACATCTGCTTTACTCATTCTTATCTCCTTCTATTCTGCCCACGGCTTCCTTTACTATTTCTGTCATGCGTTCATCCTGTCCATCCAGATATAGATATCCGATTAAAGCCTCAAAAGCCGTCGCCAGCTTATACGCCACCGGTCCTGCGCTTCTGGATTTTGATACGCTTTTGTGATTTCTGGCACACTTTACAATCGCAGTTTCCTCTTCTGTGAGAAAGTCCCTCATCAAGGATTTTATAGCTTTTGCCTGCGCCTCCGCTCGCACATAAGTCACCGCCATCTTATGCAGCATGTCCGCATTTTTCTGACCGCTTTCCATCACATGTTTTCTTATAAATACTTCATAAACGGCATCGCCGATAAAAGCCAATGCCGTTGTGTTTATTTCCCTTGGATTGAATTGCTCCATATTACTCTTTTATAATCTGCACGCCCTGTGGGGTGTCCTTGAGTGTAATGCCCTTTTCCTTCAACAGATCTCTGATTTCGTCAGCTCTTGCAAAATTCTTTGCCTTTCTCGCTTCCTGCCTCTCATCAACCAGCTTCTGAATATCTTCATCAACAGCACTATCTTCTTCTACCTGCAAAAGACCCAGCACGTCAGCAAATTCCATCAGTGTATCCAAAGATGCTTTCGCAAATTCTCTTGTGGCGCCGTCCTTCACAGCAGTGTTTGCAGCAGTTATCAGTTCAAAAACCGCACTGATTGCGTCAGCTGTATTCAGATCATCGTCCATGGCCTTAACAAAGGCTTCGCGGTACGTCCCATAGTCTTCCAGCTGCTCTTTTTCTGCCTCAGTCATAGAGCCTTCTGCCCCTGCTGTCGTCAGATACGTCAGGTTTTCTTTACAGTTTGCCATTCTGGAAAGACCGTTCTTCGCCTGCTCCATCAGAGCGTCAGAGAAGTTAATCGGGCTTCTGTAATGGCCGGAAAGCAGGAAGAAGCGCATAACCTCTCCGCTATACTCCCTTAGAATGTCTCTTACAGTAAAGAAGTTGCCCTTGGATTTAGACATTTTCTCGTTGTCAATGGTGATATAACCGTTGTGCATCCAGTAGTGGGCAAAGGGTACGCCATTGCAGCACTCAGACTGTGCAATTTCGTTCTCGTGATGCGGGAACTGCAGGTCCTGTCCACCCGCGTGGATATCGATAGTTTCACCCAGGTGCTTTTTGGACATAGCAGAGCACTCGATGTGCCAGCCAGGTCTTCCCATACCCCATGGGGATTCCCATGCAATTTCATCTTCTGTTTTTCTTGCCTTCCACAGTGCAAAATCCAGCGGGTCCTGCTTTACTTCGCCCACCGCAATTCTAGCGCCGGACTCTAAATCATCGATGTTCTGCTTAGAAAGCTTTCCGTATTCAGGAAACTTTCTGGTAGAGAAATATACGTCGCCGTCCGCCTCATAGGCGTAGCCTTTATCGCAGAGCGTCTGTACGAAGTCGATAATTTCCTGAATGTGCTCAGATACCCTCGGGTGTACATCTGCTTTCTTAACGTTAAGCGCAGCCGCATCCTTATAGTATTCACCGATATATTTTTCGGAAACTTCCGGCGCAGTAATGCCCTCTTCTCTGGCTCTGTTGATAATCTTATCGTCAACATCGGTAAAGTTCTGCACAAACTTTACTTTATAGCCGCTGTATTCCATGTACTTTCTCAGCGTGTCAAATACAACGAAAGGTCTGGCGTTTCCAATGTGAAAAAAGTTATATACAGTAGGACCACAGACATAGATAGAAACTTCCCCTTCGCGAATCGGTACAAATTCTTCTTTTTTTCTAGTCAGTGTATTATAGATTTTCATCTTCATTTCCTTTCTGTTCCTTACTTGCAAGCTGATTTAGTTTATTCTCCAGCATAACCACTCTTCTGCGCAGGCATTCAAGTTCCGTTGCTACCGGGTCGGGTAAATCCACCTGATTCAAATCTTCTGTGCTTTCACCGTAACGTCTTACGATTTTTCCCGGAATGCCAACTACCGTGCAACCTGGCGGAATCTCATTAAGAACGATGGAACCTGCGCCAATTTTTACATCGTCCCCCACAGAAAAAGGTCCAAGGACTCTGGCGCCGGAGCTGACAATGACACGATTTCCGATAGTAGGATGCCTTTTTCCGGTGTCCTTTCCGGTACCGCCTAAGGTCACGCCCTGATAAAGCGTCACATCATCGCCGATTTCCGTGGTTTCACCGATAACCACCGCCATGCCGTGGTCAATAAAACACCTCCTGCCGATGGTGGCTCCCGGATGAATTTCTATACCGGTGAAAAATCTAGTCAGCTGAGAAATCATTCTTGCAAGCAATTTAATATTATGTTTGTAGAGAAAATGAGCCGGCTTATGCCAAATCAGTGCCCAGATGCCTGGGTAACAGAGCAGAACCTCCAAACTGTTTCTCGCTGCAGGGTCTTTCTTCAGCACAGTTTGAATATCCTCTCTCACATCTTTCCAAAAAGCCATCTTACAAATTCCTCCTACTTTTAACCAAATCTTTACTCAACTACAATCGTCTTAATCTTTACTGGTTCCAGCGGGCAGTCCATGCGGTCTCTTTTCACATTGACTATATCCTGTGCAACCTCCATACCTTCTGTAATTTTTCCAAAAGAAGCGTACTGACCGTCAAGGTGCGGCGCATCAGCTACCATGATAAAAAACTGGGAGCCTGCAGAATCTGGCATCATCGATCTTGCCATGGACAGAACCCCGGTGGTATGCTTCAGATCGTTCTTTACACCGTTTGAGGTGAATTCCCCCTTGATACAGTATCCCGGTCCGCCGGTGCCGTTGCCCTTCGGACAGCCGCCCTGAATCATAAAGCCTGGAATAACTCTGTGGAAAGTCAGTCCGTTATAAAAACCTTCGTTTGCTAATTTCTCAAAATTTTCTACGGTAATCGGCGCAACGTCTTCGTAAAGCTCGCCCTTCATGATACCGCCATTTTCCATTTCGATGGTTACTGTTTTCATTCTATTCGTCTCCTTTATTCTTTATATCTTAATTTATAATAGGTCATGCCATTTCGTTCTTCTTCTAATATACCCCAAATTTCATCATTGAAAAATTTTGGATATATATGCTCCAGCGTGTTGATTTCTTCGCGGGACATAAAGCGAACCTCGCGGAGCACCTGATGATCGTCATCAAACTCAGGGTCTTTGCCAAGCCCCAGCTGACCACCTCTGATTTCTCCCAGCATATAGTTGACAAAGCGCTGCCCTCTTTCTGGTGAAACCTCTTCAATGTGCCATGCTACGCCCACAACTTCAATATCAAGACCGGTTTCTTCCTTCGCTTCCCGAACCGCAGCTTCGATGGAGTTTTCGCCTTCTTCAATCCCGCCGCCAGGAACCATCCAGATATCTCTGTCCTCGTGGTGCTGCCTTACCATTAAAATTTTGTTTTTTTCTTCATTGGTAATGACTACCCTTACGCCGCCTACCCACATAATATTGCTCCTAACACGCCCGCACCGACGATGATTGCGATGGGGCTTACCTTAAACTTTCCTGCTAAGATTACCGTCGCCAGCGCAATAACAATTGCCACCGGATTCAGCGCAGCAAAGGCGCTCTCACCCATAAAGATGACCGCCGCTGCAATGAGCCCTACCGTAACCGGTCTGATTCCAGCAAAAGCACCGTCGATAATCTTACTTTCTTTGAATTTATTGATAAAATAACATACCAGAATCACCAGGATAAAAGAGGGCAGTGCTACGCCAAGGGTTGCTGCAAAAGCACCACCGTATCCGGCACAGTTAAAACCAACATAGGTTGCAGCGTTCACTGCAATCGGTCCCGGAGTCACCTGAGAAATTGCGACCAGATTGGAAAATTCATCAGCAGACATCAGTCCAAACTGCTTCGCTCCCTGGTAAATAATCGGCAGCATTGCCATCCCACCGCCAAAGCCAAAGAGTCCTATCTTTGCAAAGACAAAGAATAGCTGAAGGTAGATCATACACGCTCACCTCCATCACGGTTCTTTCGCTTTTCCATCACTGCAGTATAAACAAGGCCGGCTGCGATACCGCCCACAATTGCCCATACCGCACTGACAGAAAGTCCTGCTATGAGCCCGAAGGATGCCAGCGCCAAAATCCACTGGAAAGGCTTCTTCAAAACCTGCTTTCCGACTTTGTAGGCAGAAAATGCAATCAGACCTGTCGCCGCCGCCTTAATGCCAACCAAAGCCCCCTTCACATAAGGATTGTCGCCAATCCCCTGCAGAAGTTTTACGATCAGAATAATGATCACAAAGCTGGGAAGTATCACGCCCACTGTAGCTGCCAGAGCTCCGCCAATCCCTTTTTTCCGGTGTCCGATATAGGTCGCCATATTGATGGCAACTACCCCCGGAAGACCTTGGCTGACTGCAATACAGTCCACAGCTTCCTCTTCTGTCATCCAGTGTTTCTCATCAACTACGATTCCCTGAATCAAAGGAATCATCGCCATCCCACCGCCGATAGTGAACAGCCCCAGCTTGAAAAAGGACCAAAACAACTGAAAATATATATTCTCTTTTACTCCGCTCGTTTTACCCATTTAAATTCCGCTTTATTTTTCCCTGTTTACAATTTCAATTGCCCTTGCAATTGCTTCGCTGACAGAAATCTCTTCCTTCTCGGCATCCCTTCTCAGCTTGTATTCTACCTTATCTTCACCTGCCAGCTTTCCAACAGTGATTCTCACTGGAATACCCAGAAGATCTGCGTCCTTAAACTTAACACCTGGGCGCTCTTTTCTGTCGTCCAGCAGAACCTCCACTCTGGCGTCTAACAGTTCCTGATAGATTCTTTCTGCTACGCCTGCCTGCACTTCATCGTCCGGTTTTACCAAAGTGATAATTGCATGGTAAGGCGCTACTGACATTGGCCAGATAATACCGTTTTCATCGTGGTGCTGCTCCACAACAGCCGCCAGGGTTCTGGTTACGCCAATGCCGTAGCAGCCCATGACTATCGGCTGTTCCTTCTGATTTTCGTCTACATAGTTAGCGCCCATGGACTCAGAATATTTGGTTCCCAGTTTAAACACCTGACCCACTTCGATACCTCTGGCATGTTTTACCGGTGCACCGCAGATTGGACAAGGATCTCCTTCTTTGAGCACCTTCAAATCGGTTACAATGTCCCCTTTATAATCTCTTCCGTAGTTGACATTTTTCACATGGTGATCTGCCTTATTTGCGCCTGCGCAAAGGTTTGCAAGACCAGGAAGTTCACTATCCACAACAATGGTACAGTCGTGGAGTCCGCAAGGACCTGTAAAACCGCCAACACAGCCTGTTGCTGCTGCCATCTTTTCTTCATCAGCAAATGCGATAGCATGTTCTGGAATCTTCAGTGCGTTGACCAGCTTAATCATGTTCAGCTCTCTGTCGCCTCTGACAAAGGCTGCCACATAACCGTTTTCTTCACCTTTCTCATCGTAAGTGACAAAGAGCAACGCTTTGATAGTCTGCGTCTGATCAAGCCCTAAGAAGTTTGCAACTTCTTCGATGGTCTTAGTGCCCGGTGTATGCACTTCCTCCATAGGAAGCAGTTCCACATCGGTCTGCGCTGGTGCGTCTACACACTCAGCTCTTTCAGTGGTAGCCGCCATGGTACAGCTTTCGCAGTATGCGATTTCACTTTCACCGACTTCGGAAAGGGCGGTAAACTCATGAGAGTTGCTGCCTCCGATTGCGCCTGTATCCGCTTCTACCGGTCTGAAGGTCAAACCACAACGGGTGAAAATTCTGTCGTAAGCGTCATACATGGTCTTGTAACTTTCGTCAAGACCTGCATAGTCCTTATCGAAAGAGTAAGCATCCTTCATGATGAACTCTCTGCTTCTCATCAGACCAAACCTAGGTCTTGCCTCATCTCTGTACTTAGTCTGAATCTGATACAGGTTCATCGGAAGCTGTCTATAAGACGATACATCATTTCTGATGACATCGGTGAAAATTTCTTCGTGTGTAGGTCCCAGGCAGAAATCTCTGCCGTTTCTGTCCTTCAGTCTCCAAAGCTCAGGTCCGTATGCGTACCATCTGCCGGATTCTTCCCAGAGTTCAGCAGGCTGCACTGCAGACATATGAATTTCCTGGGCGCCAGTTGCGTCCATTTCCTGTCTTACGATTTCTTCGATTTTACGAACTGATCTCCAGCCCAGCGGCATAAAGCCGTACACGCCGGAAACCAGCTTGCGAATCATGCCGGTGCGAAGCAGCAGAATATGACTGGAAATTTCCGCTTCGTTTGGCACTTCCCTTAAAGTTTTAATATGCATTTTTGATAATCTCATTTTATTTTCACGATCCTTTCTGGACGGATTCTACCGATTCAAAAGACACACAGCCTCTGCCGCAATGCCCTCTCCTCTTCCGGCAAAACCCAGTTTTTCTGTAGTGGTTGCTTTTATACTGATCTTACTTTCGGGCACCTTCAGGGTCTTTGCGATGTTCTCGCACATTTGCCCTATAAACGGTGCCAGCTTGGGTCGCTGACACACCACAGTTACATCGGCATTTCCCAGGGAATATCCCTCCTCTGCTAAACGTTTTCCAACTTCCGCTAGAAGCTTCAGACTGGAAATCCCATGGTACGCTTCATCAGTGTCGGGAAAGAGCTTTCCGATATCGCCAAGAGCAGCAGCACCTAGCATAGCATCCATCAGTGCATGGACAAGCACGTCAGCATCAGAGTGTCCGTCGAGCCCCTTGTCATGAGGAATTTCAACGCCGCCGAGTATTAACTTTCTATCTTCTGTCAGCCGGTGTACATCATAGCCCGTGCCGATTCTTGTTTCCATCTGTAAATCCTCCGGTGTAGTAATTTTTAGGTTGGTATACTCGCCGGGAACAATAGATACTTTCTGACCCAGTCTTTCTACAAGGCTAGCATCATCAGTTCCGTAAAAGCCGTCTTCTGCCGCCTTTTCATAGGCGCGCTCTATCAGCGCAAACTGAAATGCCTGCGGTGTCTGCACGCAAAAAAGCTGACTTCGGTCTAAAGTTCCCTGCCGGTTGTGTCTTATAGTATCTTTAGGCGGCACAGCAGGAATTGCCGCACCAGTGCATTTTGCTTTCTCCACAACTGCCGTAATCAGCTGCGTGCTGACATAAGGTCTGACTCCATCGTGAATAAGCACAATGCTATCTGCTGCACCGATTTCATGCAAAACTTTAAGTCCGTTATAAATAGAATCCTGTCGCTCCTGTCCGCCAGTAACCAGATGTACCTGCCCGGCTTCAATCTCTATAGCAAAAAATCGGCGGCAAAGGTTCATATAATCTGCCCCCGTTACAATTACGGTTCCATCGACAACAGAATTCGAAAGAAACTTCTGCACTGTCTTTTCAAGTATGGTCTTTCCGTCAATCGTTAAAAATTGTTTTGGAAGCGGTGCTGCCATTCGTTTACCAGATCCGGCAGCACCGATAATCGCATATACCTTCGTTCCATTTAACATAAATCATCATCTTTCGCCACAGGCTATTTTTTCAGTCTGCCGAAAATCATTCTTCCCGCGGATGTCTGCAGCACACTGGTCACATTGATGCGGGTCGTCTTGCCAATCATTCTTCTTCCATCTTCAACAACAATCATGGTGCCGTCATCCAGATAAGCGATCGCCTGACTGTTATCCTTACCCTGCTTTACCAGAGTCACGGTCATCTCTTCACCCGGCAGAACCACCGGTTTCAGTGTATTGGCAAGCTCGTTTATATTGAGCACGCCTACACCGTTGATGGTTGCCACTTTGTTCAAATTAAAATCATTAGTTACGACTTTTCCGTTCATCAGCTGCGCCAATTTCAAAAGTTTCACATCGACTTCCGGAATTTCCCGCAGAGATTTTTCGTTATCAGTATTATAGATTTCAATACCATAGTCATCCTGAATCTTATTGAGAATATCAAGACCGCGTCTGCCTCTTGTCCGTTTCAGAGAATCGGAAGAATCCGCAATATGACGTAGTTCTACAAGCACAAATTCAGGAATCACAATTGGTCCTTCCAGAAAACCAGTCTTCATAATCTCTGCAATTCTGCCGTCGATGATGACACTGGTATCAAAAATCTTTGGGATTCCATCATTTTTCTTCTTACCTTTGCCAAACAAGGTGGATTCTGACCCTTGTTGTCCCTGCTGATTCTGCTGGTTCTGTCTGCGCACGCCCATGAAAAGGCTGAAAATTTCTCTGCTCTTCTTCGTCGCGATGACTACCCCCAGATATCCGAATAACACATAGGAAATAATCGTCAAACTGGTATAGAGATACGTATTCTTGATGCTTGCATAAATCTGTGTCAAAAGCAACGCAATGAGAAGCCCCAAAATAAGCCCTACTACACCTGTAACCAAATCATTTGCTGACACTCCTCTGAGATCGTCCTCAATATTATCTGCTACTTTTACACTCTGCCTTCTAATCGCCGGTGTCAATCTGAAAAAAATAATTCCAAATATAATAGCAAAAGCGATTTCGATTCCGAGCTGCTCTCCCCCAGTAAAATACTCACTCAGGTTTCCACCGCTTTTAGTATACCAAAGCACCAGCAGTTCAGATAGACCGTAACCTAAGATTGCACCTAACAATGTTACTAATCCTCTGATTAGTTTCTTAAACATATGCTCTCCCCCTTCCTTTAAAAATACATACAGCGTGCATACCGATCTTCAGGGAGAATAAGACAAGCACAGCCCCTACTAATCGGTTTGCAAGGCGGGAGAAGCCTAATCCCCCACTTTACATCTATATAAATACAGTATAGTGCATTCCCGCGTCTTGTGTCAACCCTCCTGTGTATACAAATTTCTTGTTAATTGCACGTCTTTTGTGTTAAAATTAACTATACAGCCTTCATGTAATGAACACAATGAAACTGTATGATATAATTAAGTACATTGAATCGTCAATATTCTATCAAGAGGAGGATTATTTATGTATAAACTTTTAGTTGTTGATGACGAGCCCAAGATACGTGAAGTCATCAAAGAATACGCTGAATTTAACGGATATGAAGTAACCGAAGCCGAAGACGGAATGAGCGCCGTAGGTCTCTGCAAGCTCAACGAATATGACCTTGTCATTCTTGATATCATGATGCCAAAGCTGGACGGCTTTTCCGCCTGCAAAGAGATAAAAAAAATTCAGGACGTACCTATCATCATGCTGTCAGCAAGAGGCGAAGAATACGATAAACTTTTCGGTTTCGAACTGGGCATTGATGATTACATCGTAAAGCCTTTCAGCCCGAAAGAACTGATGGCAAGAATCAATGTAATTCTCGCTCGCAGGAATGCAGTCTCCCAAAGCAAATCCGACGTACTGCAGTTTAATGGACTGGAAATCAATATGGCAGCTAGAACTGTTACCGTAGACGGCCAACGTGTTGAATTGACTCCAAAAGAATATGAACTTCTTTTCTATCTCATCGAGCATAAAAATCTGGCATTATCCAGAGATAAGCTGCTCTCTGACATCTGGGGCTACGACTTCTTCGGCGATGACAGAACGATTGATACCCATATTAAAAATCTGAGAAATAACCTGGGCCCATATCGGGATTACATCGTAACACTCAGAGGGGTGGGATACAAATTTGAATTTGAAGAATAGATTCGATTTTAAAAGCATACGTTTTAAACTTTGGATTTACTTCATCGGTTTTGCTATGCTTTTAATCGGCTTAATCTGGTTTCTGCAAATTTTCTTTCTCAATAACTATTATGACCACATGAAAACTGGTGAAATCACCAAAATCGCCAACATAGTCATTGATGCATACGAAGATAGCGGAAAAAATCTTTACCGTCTGACTGAGGTTCTAGATGACATTTACGTGACGAACGAAGATATCTATATTCAGGTCGACAGTGTCGACGGTTCTGTACAGATTGCCCCAAGCTACAAGGATCATATTTCCCTTTACAGATATAAATACAACTTGCAAATGCAGACCCTGCTGACAAAGCTGAAGGAGAGTCCTCTCAACAAAGTTGCGACCATTTCTGAAGATACCAATCCGTTGACAGGAGAAAAAACGAAAACCTTAGGCTACGCCTGCTATCTTTCCTCTCCCAGCGTACTTTTGCCTGATTCCAGCGGTAGTTCAGAACTTGTCATGTACATATTCTCGCCTTTGTACCCGGTAAAATCAACTGTCTCTATCCTGCGTGTGCAGCTGATTTATATCACCATCATCGCTACACTGCTAGCTCTTGCACTGGCTCTGTATCTTGCCCGCAGAATTTCCAGACCAATTAAAAATATCACCCATTCTGCAGCCGAGATGGGAAAAGGACATTACGGTATCAAATTCCAAGGTGGTCATTATTCGGAAATTACTGACCTGGCAAATACATTAACCAATGCCTCCAGAGAACTGGAGAAAACCGATATGTACCAGAAAGACCTGATAGCCAACGTATCCCACGATCTTAGAACCCCGCTTACGATGATTAAATCTTATGCGGAGATGATTCGTGACCTTTCCGGTAACAATCCCAAGAAGCGCGATGCACATCTGGCAGTCATCATCGACGAAACAGATCGTTTAAACATACTGGTAAATGACATGCTCAATCTGTCCCGCATGCAAAACAGAACTATTTCGCTGGAGCGCACCAACTTCGACTTAAAAGCTACAGCAGAGTCGCTGCTGGCTTCCTATGATTTGCTGGCTGAACAGGAAGGCTACAAGATTAAGTTCAACTGTTCTGCCCCGATGATAGTCAACGGCGACGAAGCCAGAATCAAACAAGTTCTGTCCAACCTAATCACCAATGCTGTAAAATACTGCGGTGAAGACATGGTCATTATCATCAACCTGAAAAAGGCTGGTCGTAAAGTTCGGTGTGAAGTCATCGACCACGGTGCTGGCATCGCCCCTGATGAAATCAATCACGTGTGGGAGAGATACTACAAATCCAGTACTCACCACGTAAGACCGACCGACGGCAGCGGGCTGGGACTTTCTATAGTCAAGGAAATCCTGACCCTGCACAAAGCAAACTATGGCGTCAACAGCAAGCTTGGCAAAGGCAGCACCTTCTGGTTTGAACTGGACTTAGTGAAACAGGATCGCAGTTTCTTTTATAAATCATAGTAAAGATTCGTTATATTAAGACTCAGAGGTTTTCTAATCTCTGAGTCTTTTTTGAACTCTTCTATCTTGTACTTCCTATTTTCGATATTCTCAGCATAGTAAGACCCCCTCCCATGCAAGCTTTTTACAAAAAAGTGTCAAAATCCTACAAAAAAATATCAAAATCCGACATCGACCTTGTTTTACTCTTTAGCATGGGTTATACTTCCATAAAATATATTTATTGGAAATAAGATTGGAGGTTACCATGAATAAACAAAATAGTAAAAATAACTCACCGAATTCTCAGCACGTCGATGACACTTTCTTCAAAAATCCTAACCGCTGGCTCATCGGCTATGAGGATGACTGGGTATTTCATTATGTCTTTGGGCAAAATACAAAAGAAAGCAAAGATGCTCTAATTGCTTTTCTCAATGTCATTCTCTGCAAAGAGAAAAATCCTATCACAAGCATTGAAATTCTCAACCCTATCAATTATCGCACTTATCCAGCTGATAAAGAAACAACTCTGGATATCAAAGCCCGCACATCACAAAACGAGCTCTTTGATATTGAGCTGCAAAATGGAAATTTAAAACATTATCCAAATCGCTGTGTGCAGTACGGTGGGAAACTGGTTAATTTGTCATTGGAAAAGGGAGAAGATTATGATAAAATGGGAAAAAGCATTGTTATCTCCATTGTAACGGGAACCCTGTTCCCGAACATTCCTGGCATTCATACTACATTCCATCTGTGGGAGGATTCCTGCCGCCACCTGCTTAGTGACCGACTGGAAATGCATTTCATCGAGCTGGGAAAAGTGCAGACAGATAAACCAATGGAAGCAATGAACAACGTAGAGCAGCTTGCCGCCTATCTGAAACTGGCAGGCGAAGAAAAATCCGCAAATTATTTAAAGACCCTAATTGAAGATGGAGGTGAAGCAATTCAGATGGCAGAAAAAGTATTTCAGCGTGCATCAGAAGATTTTTATGCCAGAGTTCGTCAGATGGAAATTGAAATGCGCGAACATGATTTGGCGACAAAACGATTGCTGGAGGAAGAAGAACGAGCCGAACGGCTTCAGGAAGCTGAAAATAAAGGCATTGAAATTGGTATGAAAAAGGGAATCAAAAAGGGGATTGAACAAGGGATTGAGCAAGGACTTGAACAAGGACTCAAGCAAGGACTAGAAAGGGGACTTGAGCAAGGGATCCAACAAGGATTGGAGCAAGGGCTTGAACAAGGGCTTGTTCAAAGTATCCGAGTACTGATTCTTGATAATCGCTCCGAAGGGATTTCTGAAGAAAAAATTCTACACAAACTTGTCACAATATTCAACCTGAACGAGAACGATGCCCTGCATTACATGAATCAGTACAAATAAAATAAATTCAAAAATAGAGGCAGTAAACCGGACTCTCGCAGCGCCGTTTTACTGCCCTGTTGCTATGTAAATTCACAATTGTTTCTACTCATTCTCCGCGGAAAGCATCAATTGCCTGATAAATGTTTTCTGCACCAATCATACTGCAGCTTCCCAGTTTCTTTGTATCAATGCGGTCGGCATTTTTCTTAGGCAGGATAATCTGCTCGTACCCCATACGTACTGCTTCCATGACGATTTTTTCAGCATTCTGCACAGAGCGCAAATCGCCAGTCAGACCTACCTCGCCGATTGCCATAACTCGCTTTTGGCTAACAACCCCTCGCATGGAGGAATAAACCGCCAACGCTACCCCTAAATCTATGGACGTGCTGTCTGGCCGCATACCGCCTACCACATTGACATAAACGTCCTGATTAATCATCGTTATACCGGCTTTCTTCTCCAGTACAGCTAAAATCATACTAAGTCTCTGATGATCCACGCCGACTGCCGTTCGTCTCGCAAATCCTACGTTAGCAGGCGCAGTTAATGCCTGAATTTCAAAAAGTACCGGTCTGCTCCCTTCGTATACTGCGGTGATGACAGAGCCTTCACTCTTTACTACAGTGCTTTCTAAAAAAGTGGCCGACAGATTCTTAATCTCGCGCAAACCACCTTCCTCCATCTGAAAGGCACCGATTTCACTGGTAGTTCCAAATCGGTTTTTAAACACGCGAAGAATTCGCAGGTCATGATCTCTCTCCCCGGTAAAATTCAGCACGCAGTCCACCAGATGTTCCACAATCTTGGGTCCAGCCAACTCTCCATTCTTGGTAACATGGGCAACGATAAACACAGGGATATCTCCTGTTTTTCCAAGTTTCATCAATTGGTTTCCCACATCTCTGACCTGAGACACACTGCCGGGCACTGAGTCCAAAGTCTGTGTATACATAGTCTGAATGGAATCTATAATTAAAAACTTCGGTTTAAGATTTTCGCAGGCTGCAACAATATTTTCCATGTTGGTTTCCGCCAGAATATAGAGGTTCTCGTTCAATTCTCCGCAAACCCGATCTGCCCGCATTTTAATCTGTGCCTCAGACTCTTCTCCCGAGATATAGAGAACCGTACCCAGTGACTTAGCCAAATTAGCAGCTGCCTGTATAATCATCGTAGACTTGCCGATACCCGGTTCGCCTGAGATCAAAGTCAAAGAGCCCTTCACCAGCCCTCCTCCTAGTACCCGGTTCAGTTCCCCGATGCCTGTATCAATCCGAACGTAATCTCCTCCCGCACCAATTTCCTTTAGTTTAGATGGTTTAGCTCCTGCGGAGGCTCTTCGTCTCGTATCATTTGTCGGTGCCTCTACAATCTTCTCCTCTACCATGCTGTTCCATGCACCGCAAATACACTGTCCAACCCATTTACTGCTTTCGTAGCCGCATTCCTGACAGACATATACTGTTTTCGCTTTCTTTGCCATAATACGCTAACCTCTCCTCTTTGCAAACATTTGTTCGTATCTTGTATTATACCAAACACTGCCCCATTTGTCCACACCGATTATGCACGCCACACTGCAAAAGTTTGGAATGGCATAAAGGCTAAAGAAAAAACAGAATCCCAAAAGCCACCGACTTCCGGGATTCTGAAATTATTTTATCTAATTATTTTTCCTGCTGTGCCTGATATTCAGCGATAATCTTTTCAGACAGCTGTTTTGGCACTTCTTCGTATCTTTCAAATCTCATTTCAAAGACGCCTCTACCCTGAGTCATGGAGCGAAGAACCAGCGCATAATCGAAGAGCTCAGCCTGCGGCGCTTCTGCAAGAATCTTCTGTCCGCCTCCATTCTGTGGTTCCATACCTAAAATCTTGCCTCTTCTCTTGTTCATGTCGCCCATTACGTCACCCATGTAATCATCGGAAACGAAGATTTCCATGTGCATAATCGGCTCCAGAAGGCAAGGCTTTGCTTCGACGATACCTTTCTTGAATGCCAGAGATGCAGCAATCTTGAAGGATACTTCGTTGGAGTCTACATCATGGTAAGAACCATCGTACAATACAGCCTTAACGTTTACTACCTTGCAGCCTGCAAGAGGACCTTTCTGCATACTTTCAATGAGTCCTTTTTCAACAGCAGGCACGTAGTTCTTTGGAATAGAACCGCCGAAGAGTTCTTCGGAGAATTCAAATTCCTGCTGAGATGGTGAGAATCTGATGTGTACGTCACCGTACTGACCAGCGCCTCCGGACTGTTTCTTATGTTTACCCTGTACATCAGAATTTCCCTTGATGGTTTCCCGATAAGCAATCTTCTGCGGCACAACCTTAACAGTAACACCGAATCTGTCTTTTAACTTCGCCATAATGATACCCAGCTGGATATCGCCCTGACCGCCAAGAAGGGTCTGATGGGTTTCAGCGTTTCTTTCTACTACAAAGGACGGATCTTCTTCTCTCAGTCTTGAAAGACCTGTTCCCATCTTTTCTTCGTCTCCCTTATCAGCAGCTTCAATTGCGACGTAATAAGTCGGAGATGGATAATCCAGTGGCAGATATCTTACGATATCGCTCTTGTCGCAAAGGGTATCGCCTGAAACGGTATACTGCAGTTTTGCAACGGCTACAATGTCGCCTGCTTCTGCATAGTTCAGTTCCAGCTGTTCTTTACCTCTGAGGAAGAACAGCTTGCCAAGCTTTTCAGCTTTTCCTGCTCTCTCGTTGTAAACTTCTGTACCGGAGTTAATCTTACCGGTTACCACCTTCATGATGGAAATTTTTCCTACAAACGGGTCAACAATTGTCTTAAATACAAACGCAGACATCGGTGCGTCGGTGACAGAAATTTTTTCTACCGGCTCGTTCTTGTCGTTGAATCCCGGATATGCACCATGCTGCAGCGGTGTAGGAACATAGGTCAGCAACAGGTCTAGAAGACCTTCAATACCTTGTCCCAGCTGAAATGCCGAAGAGCATACAGGGACAATAACGCCTTCGGAAATGCCTTTGATTAAGCCATTTCTTACTTCTTCATCAGAAAAATCATCTCCGTTGAAGTATTTTTCCATCAGTTCATCGTCAGCCATTGCGATTGCTTCTTTCAGCTCTTCGTCGATTTCTGCAGAAAGTGGCCAGCTGAATGGAATCAGTGTTTCACCGAATTTTGCCTTCAGTTCATCAAAGGTTTTATAAAAGTCAAATTCGTCCTTATCTCTCTTATTGATAACGATGAATCTAGGTTTCTTATATCTTTCACAAGCATTCCATGCAGCTTCGGTTCCTACCTGAATACCTGAACCTGCATCTACCAGAATCACAGCAGCCTCAGCAGCGCGAAGGGCCGCATTTACTTCGCCGACAAAGTCGAAATATCCCGGTGTATCGATAAAATTAATCTTGCTGTTCTTCCACTCAATTGGAACAACAGAAGTATTAATGGAATAACCTTTTTCAATTTCCATTTTGTCGTAGTCGGATACTGTATTTCCGTCCTCGACTTTACCCAATTTTGTGATTACGCCTGTTTCTAACAGAGCGGCTTCCAGGAATGTAGTTTTACCACATCCGCCATGTCCTAATAAAGCAACATTTCTAATTGTTTCGCTTGTGTAGCCTTTCATCGATAAGACCTCCTACATTAATTTTGCGTATGTCAATAGTATAACACATTCTTCTCTTATAGTCTATCGGATTTTCGAATAGTTCGACTATTCCATGAAATTTTTCCCAAATGAAAAAGGCTGCCTCATTACAGCCTCCTTGCTTTTCATTTAACTGCTAAATAGTAAACTGGAATATCGAACCTCCCCGTCCTTATCTTTCCAGCTGATTCCAAGGGTAATCTTGTCCGCTTCGTTTATCGCCGTTTGCGACAGTCTATATGCTTTCTTTGGTGCTCCCTGTGAAAAATGCTTCGAAACTGAGATTGGCACGCTTTCTGCCACTATTCTGCAAGGTTTTGCTTTCTTGCTGCAAAACGGCTGCACTTCTATTTCGCCAATATTTCCCTCTTCATTGCCCAAATAGCACACATACGCCTGATATGTTCCTTCGCCTCTACCGGCGCTTCTGGATATGTACCCTTTCCAAAGTCCATCCTTACTCTCTGCGTAAAACTCGCCCGAATCCCTTACGACCATCGTGCATAAAAAAATCAAGCCTGCTGCAAAAACAACGATTCCAATTTTAAGCCAAATGTTATATCTGCTTCTCATCTCTAATTCCCCCTAAAGTACTGCCATTTATCCCCTGTAAAAATCGTCCGCTATTTAATCTTTGACTTAACTTCAGTTTATTGCAAAGTTTTATCGCTGTCAATAGCTGTAGGAAAATTGTAAGAATTTAATCCCTTTATATAGTTACAGCAGACTTTGAAAAAATAATACACTCCTTTCAATCAGATTGTCATTATAGTCAAATTCTGCTGAATGAATCGGCGTACATTCCATACCCGCGCCCATCCAAACCAGCGCGCCGGATGCTTTTTTCAGATACCAGCCGAAGTCTTCCGAACTTCTAATCGGGTTTTCCAAAGTCTGGGTCTTCCAGCCTTTTTCATCGGCAATATTTCGGATTTTTTCAATGCTTTCTCCGTGATTATAAGTCTCCGGGAACACATCGTGATAAGCAGTTTCCAGTAGAAGACCATACTGCTGCGCCTGCTCCTTTGCAAAATTTTCAATCCGGTCCCGCAATGCATTCATCTCATCTTCAATTTGTCCCCGAATAGTCAAAAGCAGTTTACCCTTATGGGCTGCTACCCCAAAAGCTCTTTCGCCGATATCCACCTGCACTACCGTCGCCAAAATCAGTCCTTCATGACATTCCGGCGCAGCCATCTTTTCTAACGCCAGCACCAATCTGCTAATCACCGCTGCAGGATTCCTCCCCTTTTCAGGCTGACTTGCATGGGCGGAAACTCCTGTAAACGTCAGCTCCATGCCCATGGATGCACAGTTAATCGTACCTTCCCGAAGAAGCAGCGCCCCTTCTTCAAAGCCCGGAAAATTGTGCAGCGCATAAACCGCTTCAATTTGTTTTTCTTCAATCAACTGCGCACAAACTTTGCCGCCAGCGCCGTTTTCTTCCGCATGCTGAAAAATCAAATATACCTCCCTGTCTGTCCCTGTTTCGGAAAGTTCCATGGCAAAGGCTGCCAAGGCAGCGCTGTGCCCATCGTGTCCGCACTTGTGGGCAACACCTGGATTTTCAGAAGCATAAAGCAAATTGCTATCTTCAAAGACTGAAATAGCGTCCATATCCGCACGAAAAGCGATCCTTCCTTTTTCGCTCTTTTTCTTTGGCTCATATACCGCATAAAACCACTGTCCTCTATCGACCACCTGCAAATCTGTATTTACCTTGATAAACTCCATCAGTATTTTCTTTGTACGCACTTCCTTTTCCGAAAGTTCCGGGTATCGATGCAGCTCATGGCGCAGCGCAATCGCTTTTTCCAGCAACTCCTGTTTCATCTGTTCCTCCTCACATAACTGATCTGACATAACCTTTCTTCTTGCAAAAAGAGCCAGGGCTTTCGGTTACCCAGGCTCTTTGTCATATCTTTTTAAAATTCTGCAGTTTTCGGTGTTCTTGGGAACGGCAGAACATCTCTGATGTTGCCCATTCCGGTCAAGTACATAATAATTCTCTCAAAGCCTAAACCGTAGCCGGCATGTTTTACGCCGCCGTATTTACGCAGATCCAGGTACCACCAATAGTCTTTTTCATCAAGACCAAGTTCTGCCATGCGGGCAGTAAGCACGTCAAGACGCTCTTCTCTCTGGCTTCCGCCAATGATTTCACCAACGCCCGGCACCAGCAAGTCGCAAGCTGCAACAGTCTTGTTGTCGTCGTTTAACCGCATATAGAATGCCTTGATGTCCTTTGGATAATCCGTAACGAAAATCGGCTTCTTGAATACTTCTTCTGTCAAATAGCGCTCATGCTCTGTCTGCAGGTCAATACCCCATTCTACCGGATACTGGAACTTCTTGCCGGACTTCAGCAACAAATCTACTGCTTCAGTATAGGTGACTCTGCCAAAATCGGAATTTACGATATTATCCAGTCTTTCCAACAGCCCTTTATCAATGAAGCTATTGAAAAACGCCATCTCTTCCGGTGCATGCTCGCACACGTAATTGATAATATATTTTACCATAGCTTCCGCTAAATCCATGTTATCGTTCAAATCAGCAAACGCAATTTCCGGCTCAATCATCCAAAACTCAGAAGCGTGTCTTGTAGTATTGGAATTTTCTGCTCTAAAGGTCGGTCCAAAGGTGTATACGTTTCTGAATGCCATAGCAAAGGTCTCTGCTTCCAGCTGTCCGCTTACAGTCAAACTGGTTTCCTTGCCGAAGAAATCCTGGCTGTAGTCGATCTTTCCATCTTCAGTCATAGGCAGATTGTCCATATCTAAAGTCGTAATGCGGAACATCTCACCTGCACCCTCACAATCACTGCCCGTAATAATCGGGGTATGTGCATAGACAAAATCCTGCTCCTGAAAGAATTTGTGCACGGCGTAAGCTACCAGAGAACGCACTCTGAACACTGCAGAGAAGGTGTTGCTTCTAGGTCTCAGATGCGCAATCTCTCTAAGGAACTCCATGGAGTGGCGTTTCTTCTGCAACGGATAATCTGCGGCAGAATCCGCCTCCATCGTCACCTCTTCTGCCTTGATTTCAAAAGGCTGCTTTGCTTCCGGTGTCAGCACCAGTGTGCCGCGAACCAGCCAAGCAGATGCAATCGGGGCCTTTGCAACTTCTTCAAAGTTGCTGATTTTGTCAGCCTCATAAACAACCTGCACGGACTTGAAAAAAGTACCGTCGTTGAGTTCTATAAATCCAAACTTATTAGAACTTCTATTGGTTCTGACCCAGCCTCTGACAACAACTTCCTTGTCGGCATAGGAGGCGGTGTTTCTGTGAAGTTCTCTAAGCTGTATATCTTTCATTCTCATAACCTTCCTTTATAAAAATCGTTTATATCATTTATACATCATACCATGTAATTCCAATGACTTCAAGAGCTGATTGCAGCGATTCTAGCAGAAATCAATGCTTTTAAACTTTCTTTCATTTCTTCCGTTAAATATGAATCCTCACATTGCAAAAAAAAGGCGTCCTTCAGTCCACATATCCTTCCAATCATCTTTTCAGCAGATTTTTCAGGAATCCCGCAATGTGCAGCAAACTCCAAGAAATCCCTTCTCTTCAATCTTTTTCTCTTTCCATTTAAGGTAAGCGCTGTTTCATCAGTATCTTCCGGTATAATCACATTAACAGGCAGTAAATCATATGCTTGCGACAGGCAAAATTCTCTATTTGCCGGCGCAGTTTCTATTAAAGAAAAATTCTTTAAATGCATATCAGAGTTTCCAATAATATAAGAAAACACTAGCCGCATATAAAGTTCTGATAAATCAAAGCCCCTATTAACCGAATACGCATTAATTATTTTTCCACATATTTCGTATGACGCTTTATATTTGTCCAAGGTCAATCTTCCCGAAAGCTGGCAAAAGTCCTCCATGGCATACAGTTCTACCGAATCCCCATCTATAAGTCTGTCAATGCGTCTTGTAATATATGCGTATTCGTCATGAATTTTCACCAGTCCGTGAGGCACTGTCTTTACCCCCGCAATCCTTGCTAACCTCATCGCCAAATCTTCAAACTCCGGAAGCTTCTCAAATTCGTCAGTTTGCGGCTTTAAAATATAACCCGTTGGATAGTCTACAAGTGTAAGACGGGATTCCGTTTCTGTGGATAAGTGCAGTGAAAGCTTCTTCTGCACCCCAGGAACTGTCAATCCTTTATTTACCGTCTTCCTTGCTAACTGATTTAATCCCTCTTTTGTCACATCTAAAATAGGCATTTTATCCGTACCAAAAAAAGCTTTTACACACTTCTTGTGCCAGCAAGAATCTTTCTCCTCCAGCGACACCGAATCCCTAATATCCTTTTGACAGTATAAGCATTTCATCTCTATTCTTTCTCCGTTCTGATCGACACATCACCGATACAATCCCTACAAGTTAAAAGCAATAGACCAAACCGGTCGTTAGCATTGATTTTCCAGTTCCTGCTTGCAACATCAAGAAGCCAGCCTTCTGGAACAAGACCATCAAAAAAAGAAAATAGCATGCTAGCACTATAACTCTTCTCGCTTAAAGGTAGTGTCAAGCTAACTGCCACTGCGTTTTCCTTGTTTCTATATTCATTATCATAAGAAAAAGTATATCCTTCCTCTGTTTCTGCTACTACCCCTGCGTACTGATTTTGGATATATACATATCCTTTTCGATACTCTAATGGCATTCTATCTCTCCTTTTTAACAGGCATTGCTTCCATGCCAAACATCGCAAGTGCCTGATTTACCTTATCCAGTCGTACAGTTTCCTTCCCCTGCTCTAACTCTCTGACAAAACGCAGTCCAAGACCCGAACGTATAGCAAATTCCTCTTGCGTCAACCCTAACTTTTTTCTTTCTTGTTTTATATAATATCCAATTCTATTCATATTTACATATTACACCCTATCGGGTGCATTTTCAATCATTTTTTCTATTATATACCCTTTAGGGTATATTTCCGCATTCTATTTTTATAATTTATACCCCTTCAGGTATAGTTTTCTCTTTTTCAAATTCCAGCCGCATATCATTCCAGACTGCACCACCGTGAGCCGACTCTGACACCCCGATTTTCTGAAAGCCGAATTTCTCATAATATGCAATTAAATAATCCTTGCACGCCAGGGTTATTCCCTTAAGCCCTGCCTGCCTTGCCGCCTCAATACTGTACTCCAAAACCTGCCCGGCAAAGCCTTTCTTTCTGTGTTCGTCCGATGTCAGAACTGATAAAATCGCAAAATACGGACCCGCCTCAAGGGATATATTTTCATAAAGCGCATCAGAAAACACATCCCGCTGCGTCAGTCTTCCCACTGCCGCGCTGACAATCTCACCATCAAGCTCTCCCACAAAGAACCAGTCGCTGATGTTCTTCAAGCGATACTCATAAGTCTCTCGCAAAGCCGCCTCCGCTGGCGGAAATGCCTGCTTTTCGATTTCCCAAACTCTGTCCAAATCCGGCAGTCTGCCGTTCCGAATGGTTAGTTTCATCACACCGCGCTCCCTTGCAAAGTTTTCTGCAATCCCCTATTTCTTCCCTTTCAGTACTGCCGCTACGATTCTATCACGTCCTGCCAAATCCTGCAGACAGGTCACGCAGGCAAACTGCTCAGTTTGTTCAATGAGACTGCATACAGCTTCCCTCTGATCGTGACCGATTTCAAACATCAGCACGCCATCTTTTTTCAAACAGTCAGCAGCGTCCGCAATAATCCTTCCGTAGAAGTCTAGTCCACCTGCTCCGCCGTCCAGCGCCATCATTGGCTCGTGGTCGCGAACCTCACGCTGCAGCGTTGGAATCACAGAAGTTTTTATGTAAGGAGGATTAGAGATAATCATGTCAAACCGCTTGTTTTTAAACCGACCCTTAAATGGAAGCAGCAGATTTCCCTCCTGAAAAGTCACTTTGACCCCCAGCTTTCCGGCATTTTCCTTTGCGACCGCAAGGGCGTCTTTACTAATATCCGAGCAGGTCACCTTGGTTCCTTTGCAAAGCTTTGCGAGAGAAAGTCCGATTGCGCCACTGCCGCAGCAAAGATCCAGCACCTCCCAATCCTTTTTTCTCTTTGGGAGAAACGCCTCTCCACGCAGTGTTCCATCAGAAATTACACCCATAGCATCCTCTACCAGTGTTTCCGTGTCCTGACGGGGAATCAGCACGCTTTCATTCACGTTAAATTCCAGGCCCATAAAATCCTGCGTACCAGTAATATACTGGAGCGGCTTTCCGCTGCTCCGCAAATCCAACAGTGTAAAATACTCATCGCACAAACTGTCCGGCAAAAGCTTCTGATATTCCAAAATCAACTGTGCACTAGTAATTTTCATTAAATAGCAATACAACAGTTTGCAGTCGATCGCTGCATCACCGATTTGGCGTTCTTCAAGCTGTCTTTTGCCGATATTTAAAATTTCTTTCACCGAAAGGCTCATTCTTTACTCCTCTTTATCCCTGCGCATCCGCAGATTCCTGCTGGCCCTGCTTAGCGTCCTCCTTGCTCTTTCTCTCTATCTTATGCTCCTGTATCAAATTTCCTTCAAGGTCACAAATCCCCTCAAAATACGGCGTATCCTCAGGCACCATAACTGCTTTCATAGCACAAATAGCAACTTCCAACTGGTCATCGGACGGATTCTTTGTAGTCAACTTTTGTAAGTACAGTCCCGGCAGGCTAAGAATCTTGACAACCCAGCTGTCACTCCTTCCTGCCCACTTCAAAAGCTCGTAGGAAAGTCCTGCAACCACCGGTACCAGCAGCAGCCTTGACACAATTCGGAGTACCAAATCCGGCCAGCCAAGGAATAGGTGAAGCACGAAACTGATAACCATAACAAAGAGCAAAAAGCTGGTTCCGCACCTCGGGTGCAGTGTATAAAACTGCTGCGCATTGGCAGGAGTCAACTCTAAATTGTTTTCAAAACAGTGAATGCACTTATGTTCGGCACCGTGGTACTGAAACACCGTCTTGATATCCTTCATCTGGCTGATCAGCCCCAGATAAATCACAAAAATTCCAATTCGCATGGTGCCTTCAATTAAATTAAAAGCAAAATCGCTGTCAATAATCGGCTGAAGCAGATTTGTCACTACTGTCGGAAGCAAAATAAACAAACCGATAGTCATAGCAAGCGCCAGAATCACAGAAAGGTAAATCATCAGATTCCATGCGCCCTTCTCTCCAAAATGTCTGTTAAGCCATGCTTCCATTTTGTCCTCTTCTGCGTTTTCCTCACTGGACCAGCTGGCTTCCAACACGTCCGCAGAATACATCAGAATGCCGGTCCCCTGCACCAAAGACATGACAAAGGCAACAACCCCTCTGATAATCGGAATCTTTGTCCACTTTCCCATTTTCTTATTCGGCTCTGTTTTCATGTGGATTCGTCCGTCAGGCAGCCTCACCGCAACCGCAGTGCGCGACAGTCCTTTCATCATAATCCCCTCCATGACCGCCTGTCCACCAACGGGCGTTGGGCATGCGTCTTTCAAAAAAATCTTGCTCAAATCCATAATTAACCTCTATCTACTGCTGTATAAAAATCTTTTTTATAATCTGGATAAAATTTTCATTGTTTCTGGTATGCGCCAGATTGTCGATAATCGTCTCTGTCACTTCCTGCACAGGACTGTTCGCAAGAGCTCTTCTCATTGCCCAGATTGCTTCCATCTCATCCTGACTCATCAGCAAATCCTCCTTACGGGTTCCAGATTTGTTCAAGTCGATGGCAGGGAATATTCTCTTCTCTGACAATTTCCTGTCCAGATGGACTTCCATATTACCTGTACCCTTAAATTCCTCAAATATAACATCATCCATGCGGCTTCCTGTTTCAACCAGCGCTGTCGCCAAAATGGTGATGCTGCCACCCTCTTCGATATTTCTTGCTGCACCGAAAAATTTCTTCGGCTTGTGAAGAGCACCTGGATCAAGTCCGCCGGACAAAGTTCTTCCTGAAGCTGGAACCACCAGATTGTAGGCTCTTGCCAGTCTGGTAATACTGTCAAGCAGGATGACTACATCTTTGCCGTGCTCTGCCAGGCGCTGTGCCCTTGCCAGAACCATCTCCGCAACCTTTACGTGGTGCTGCGGCATTTCATCAAAGGTAGAATAGATAACTTCGCCGCCGCTAAGGGAGCGTTTCATGTCGGTCACTTCTTCCGGACGTTCGTCAATGAGCAAAACAATCATCTCCACTTCCGGGTGTTTTTTCTCGATGTTATTGGCAATACTCTTCAAAAGAGTCGTCTTGCCAGCTTTTGGCGGTGCCACAATCAGACCTCTCTGTCCTTTTCCAATAGGCGCAATCAGGTCAATGAGACGCATAGCAAGTTCTTTGCTGCGATCCTCCAAGGTCAGTCTTTCCCTTGGGAAAATCGGCGTCAAATCCTCAAAATCCGGTCTGCGCATAGCCACACCCGGTTCATCCCCGTTGACCGTCAGCACATAAAGCAGCGCGCCGAAGCGTTCGCCCTCGTTAGGCAGTCTGGAAATTCCTTTAATCAAATCACCCGTCTTCAGATTAAATCTTCTAATCTGCGTTGGTGAAACATATACATCCCTGTCACTGGTCAGGAAATTATTAAAACGCAAAAATCCGAAACCACCTTCAGCAATTTCCAAAATTCCCTCCACTTCCGGACGTTCCTGTTCCTTGTGGGTAGGGACTTTTCTGCGCACAGGGTGAGCCTCCTCATGTGCGAGCACCTGCGCTCCTGCTTCTTGGACCTGTCCTGCCTCAGGGCCCAATGGCTGCAATTCCACTTCCGGCTCTATCTTGTCTTCCTCTGACCTCTGTAAAATTTCCATCGCAGGCTTTTCTGCCTGCAATGCTTCCTGCAAAGCCGCCTCTTCCCGCGCTTTTCGCGCCAGCGTCTCTGCCTTTGGCGGGCGCCCCCTCCGTTTCACAGGCTTTGGCTCTGCAGGTTCATCAATTTTCCTGACAATTGCAGCTGCTCCTTCATCCACCTGTGCAGCTTCCGCTGCACGCTTTGCCAAAGTTTCTGCCTTCGGCGGACGACCCCTTCTCTTTGCAGGCTTGATTTCTGCTGCCTGTGTTTCTATTTTCTGTGTTTCTTCTAATTTCTTTCTTGGCATGTAATAATCAGACCCTAAGGCCTGTTCCTTTCTGTGTATAGTGATAATAGCTTTAATTGAAAATTATTTATTAAGGGAAAACGTTTAAGATGCGGCTTTCTAAAATAGAAAAAGCCCTTACCATCAAAAGACGAAAACTCTAATTTCATTATAATACAATGTGAAACCAATGAAAAGGGTATTTTTTTGTAAAAGGACCGCGAAAACTGCTGACAAACTAATATTTCTGCGGAGACATTTCAAATAAAAAGTGATATTGAGCCGAAAAAAGATTCAGGTCAAATGCGGAGAAACCGACGCGCCACAATCTCAATGTTTTTTTGTATCTATGGCGTTCACCCTCTGGAAAACGCCATATTCTAAGAGTTTTTTTGTATAAATGGCATCAGCCACTCGCCAAACGCCATATTTGAATTTATTTTCTAAAATACTGGCGTGCCTGCCTCCTGATATCCACTTTTTTGATATTTTACTGTAGAGTGCCAAAGTTTTTCCGACTATTTGTCTGCATTTCTTTCTGCATCTGCCATTTTTTCTTAAAACACTTTTATATGTGGCACTTTTTCATAGGTCTCCGCCATGTATACAGAAATCAATCCCAAATGTGGCACAGGGGCAAATCACCAGCACGACATGTCTTCATTCTCTTGCTGTTAATCTTACTTCCGTACACAAAACTGCCGCTCTAACTTCTTCAAGCGGAGGCGCTGACCTAAAACAAGAAGCTGTCTCATTTTATCTTGAGACAGCCCCTTTTGTGCATATGTTCTATTTATTTTGTATAATCGTAGAAACCGATACCGGTCTTTCTTCCCAGCTTACCGGCTCTTACCATTTTTCTCAGCAGCACATGTGCTCTGTACTTAGGATCACCGTATTCGCTATACAGTACATCCATAATTGCAAGGCATACATCAAGACCAATCAAATCGCCCAGTTCAAGCGGTCCCATCGGGTGGTTAGCGCCCAGCTTCATAGCTGTGTCGATGCCTTTCGCATCAGCAACGCCGTCAGCCAGAATGCCGATACCTTCGTTAATCATCGGAATTAAAATTCTGTTTACAACAAATCCTGGTGCTTCTGCAACTTCTACTGGAGTCTTACCCAGTTTCTCTGCCAGTTCTACGATTGTTGCCTTAGTTTCATCGGAAGTTGTCAGCCCCTGAATGATTTCTACTAATTTCATAGCAGGAACAGGGTTGAAGAAGTGCATACCGATTACTTTGTCAGGTCTGCCTGTTGCAGCAGCGATTTCGGTAATGGACAGGGAAGATGTATTTGTAGCAATGATTGCTTCTGGCTTAACCAGCTGATCCAGTTCAGCAAACAAAGCTTTCTTTGCTTCCATATCTTCTGTTGCTGCCTCAATAATCAGGTCTGCATCTTTTACAATGCTGATATCAGTGGAACCCTGGATTCTGCCCATGATAGCTGTCTTGTCTTCTGCAGTGATTTTTTCTTTCTTGATCATCTTATCCAGATTCTTTTCTACGGTAGCAATACCTTTATCTACAGAAGTCTGTCTTCTGGCTCTCAGTACTACTTCGTATCCGTTCTGTGCAAGTACCTGAATGATGCCAGCGCCCATAGTGCCGGTTCCTAATACACCAACTTTTTTCATTATAATAACCTCCTACTTAATGATTGTTAATTTTATTCAAAAGTTTTGTTAAAAAATTAACTTTCCTTTTTTCTAATTATATCACAATAAAAAATAAAGTAAACCCCTGAAATAAATTATTTCATTCTTACTGGGCTATAACCAGTAAATCCGTGATCCCCTTTGAAAGCTGCATAAACGCGAATAATTGTCCCAGATTATAGTCGTCCATATGGGTCAAAGAAACTTTCACACCGCAGGCTGTTTTTTCAAAGTGGCGATTTGCTTCCTCTGCCATCAGAAGATTCAGGGAGCCATCTTCGTTACATCCGTCAAAGTATGGCATCATAATATCCAAACTGTCCTTCTCTACAAGGAGCAGGGTCTGAAAAGCTGATTCAAGTTCCACATTCGCCGACTGCGAAGGCATTCTCCTGCAGCTGCCATACCACGCGCCAAAATCTACAAGCTGATTCTGCCAGACAAGCAGCAGCTCCTCACCGGCGCCGCTGTCCTTACCGCATGCTTTTCGATATGCTGCGCGCCCTACTGCGTAATCTACACCATCCAAATCCCAGGACGGTGACGCCAGCATATCGTAAAACCCTGACAAATACAACTCCAAATTTACGCCTTTAATGGCGAGTGCAAGCAGAAGGGCTGAGGTTCCAGCTCCATATGCCGCCGGAATTTCCGGATAAGATAGCAATGGATAATCCTCCGCGGCTGCTTCCGCTGTCAGAAATTTACTTTCTTTTCCTGCAATGGCAAAAATCCGCTCAGCAGCCTGTTCCTTTCCGCAGCTGGAAATAAGCTGCTGCTTGAGCACGCTGTACGCCCCTCGAAGCTGCAAACTCTCTTCCGCCTCTGATATAGCAAGAAGTGTAAAGGATTTTCCTTCCAATGAATGCAGCAATGACACATAGGCTGACGGCGAAAAGGTGTCGCCAAAGACGATGACCTTTGACTTTTCCTCTACTGGCTCTGCTGCAGAAATACCAGCGCGAAGCAGCTTCGCCATCTGCCCCGACGCCAAAACTACAGTCACATCTGCTGACTGCGCGATTTTATCTCCCAAAGCCTGCAGTTCCTCCGCCTGCGCCATGTCTGCTCTTGTTATACTGCGGCGAACCCACTGACTTTCCCAAAGCTGATCCAGACAAGCTGGGCATTTTACTTTCAATTCTTCCGTATGCAGTTTTTCAAAATTTCTCGTTTCAATAATAATATTCATATGTTCAGTTTAACATGAAAATACAGTTCGTTCAATTATTCTCTGTCACAATTTTTCTGCTTTATTTTAACTCTTTTAATTCGTAAACTAATTTTCTTAAAAGTAAAATATAGCCTACTAAAAATGGGCAATCCCGTTATGGAACTGCCCACTCATTTTTGAAAACTATGCAATTTTTCCAAGTCTGCAAACCCGCATAAACGATATACTCCCCATATGATAGTTTTGGATATTTCCATTGTCTACCATATGGGGAGCATATCAAAATACAGCTTTATCAAAAACTCTTAATTGTCCATTGGTTTCATCGTCGGGACGAAATCGGTCATATTGATAAGTTCCTCCATAATCTGTTTTACTGTCCTATTTTCTCGATTCTCCAGATTGTCAATCTGTAATCAGGTCATACTATGAATCACTTTTACATCGTGTATGTGTACGATTTGATGTAAATGATGTATACTCTTATGACTAACTTCTGATTTTATAAGAGAAGTCCTGACATTCCCGATATGGGAACATCAGGACTATATTATTTTACTCATTTTTGAAGTATAAGTCAAGTCCCTCAAATTCGGAGCGCTTGAGTTCCTTTGTCACATCGGTGTAGATATTAAGCGTGGTGGAAATATCCTTGTGACCGAGTGCGTCCTGAATTACCTTCACATTTACTCCTGCTTCACACATTCTTGTCGTGAATGTATGTCTGAGAGAGTGACAGCTAAAGTGTGGCAGCAATACCTCCGCATTTTCATCTTTCAATAACTGCTCATCATTACAGTCCCGGATAATCCGGCGGATTGCCCTGTTCAGCGTTGATTGATGTTGAGCCTGCCCGAAGCGGTTAATAAATATGAAATCGCTGTACCCGTCAATGATAACCTCGCAATGTAAATCAAACATTTCCTGCCTTTCCTTTTCCATAAGGAAGGCTTCTTTTACAAAATCAAGCATTGGTACTTGTCTGTTGCCCGCTGGGGTTTTTGTTGTATTCACATTGAAGTAGCAGCCTTTCTTGCTGTCATCGGTTCGGTGATCGTAGTAAACCAAAGTGTGATTAACATCAATAATGCCTTCTTCCATATCAATATCGCACCATCTCAGCCCGGTCACTTCACCAACTCGTAATCCCGTACCGACCATTACCGCAAATATCGGATACCAGTTTTGTACTTTCGGCGTGTTCTTCAGATAGTCAAGAAACAAATCCTGCTCAGGTCGTGTTAATGCCCTGCGTTTTTCCGTCTTAAAAACATGGGATTTTTTCAGCTCTCTCAACACATTGTCAGACGGATTGTTACGAATGTAATCATCATCAACCGCCATATCCAAAATCTGATGAAGCACGGTATGGATACTGTCAATCGTAGAAGCCTTTACTCCTCTTTCGTCGGCAAGATAATTATAGTACCGCTTAACATCAGATTTTTTCAGAGTTGAAATACGCTGTTTTCCGATATTTGGACGGACGAAAGTCTCATACATATATTTATAATTTTCAAAGGTGTTGTTTTTCAATCCTCGTTTCAAAACTTTCCACAAATCAAAAAGTTCATTTACTGTCGTATAGCGGGCTTCGGTCTTAATGCCATCGCTTTTATCTTTTGCAATCTGTTCTTCCTTTGCACGAAGATCATCTAAGTTCCTCGCATAGACATAACGCCTCTTTTTGTTTGCGTCCACCCACGAGTATTGGTAAGTACCGTTGCTTCTTTGTAATTCCCCGGTACGAAGAACTACTCTTGATTTATCCTTTCTCTTTTCCTTAGCCATAAGTCACCCCTCCTAAATATGCTTTTTACCCTTGATATAGGTATCTAATTTCTCCCGGACAATAAAAACCTGATTCCCAAGCGGCACTACAAACGGGCATTTCTTTTGCTGTGATAATTGTCTGAGCTTCGTTATCCCGATACCGGAATATGCCGCCGCTTCTTCAATAGAAAGACATTTTTTCTCCCATATTGGCTTGTCAGCATTCCTTGCTTCAAGCTTTGCCTTATAAGTCATAACTTCATCATCCATAGTAGTTCCTCCTTAAATCGAATATGATTTTTTTATGTACTCATCAAAAACTTCTCTTTTTATCAGCCTGCGGTTTCCAATCCACAATACAAATGGGCAATCCTCTTTGTTTGTCATCTCGTAGAGCTTATCCCGACTTATCCCTGTATAAGCGACCGCTTCATCAATAGAAAGATTTGTTTTATGCCACAATGGGACTTCATATTTAGACTGCTTTGCCTTCTTATTATCATTCATCAGCCTGTACCTCCTTGTCCCCGGTGGAAGTACGCCTTTCATAAATGATATAATCCCAACCCATATTGTCGCACTTATCGCATTTCTCCCTTTTGGAAGCCAGCGGATCAAGCCGCCTGACAATATAATTCTGTGTTTTCTTATATGCCTGTAAGCAGGCAGGACAAAGGCAGCGAATATCCCCCTTGTGCTTTTGCGGCTTATCCACCCACAAACCAAGCGCTTTCTTTAAGCCGTGATTCACCTTACGGAGCAGATATTCGTTGTCAACAAATCCGATATACTCCACAAGCTCGGACTGATTGACTGTTTTCAGTTGTTCCAGCATAACCATCGAAGGCTCTTTGAGTCCAAATTTATCTCCCAAGATAATATGGGACGGCAAATAACGCTTCTTTATAACTGATGTAAGAGCTGCAACAACCGTTGTCATGCTTGCCTGATTGCCTTCATCGCATTGAACTACAAGAACAGGTCTTACCCCATTCTGAATTGAGCCTGCATTGTTTCCAAAATCATGCAGATAAATTTCTCCACGCTTCACCTTTTCTTTATTCTCTGTTTGCATAGCATTGACCTCGCATTTCCAAGATTAAGTGAAGGGGAAATCTTTATCCGGATTCAAAACAACCCCTTCACTAATTTGGAATCAGTCAGCCAAATGACAACCTATTTTCGGAAAAATCCCTCAAATATTTTTTTCACTTTCTTGACCGCTACGTTCAAATGCTTTTCAATCGCCTGATGAGATACACCCTCCGCTTCGGCAATTTCCCTTGCGCTTTTATTTGCAACATACCGAGATATGAGGTATTTGTATTGCTTTTCGGTAAGGGTTGAGAGAGCCTTGTCCATCAGCTTCATCTTCAACTGATAACGATTTTCTTCGTATTCCTCTGTTATCTGCTGCTCAAAAAAGTCAGGAACAAAGACCTCCGAATGGAATATCCCTATAAGCTCATCGTCACATCCAAAAGCGTCCTCGTTGTTTAAGCTGCGCTTATAGAATTTGCTTTCATTTCTTCTAAACTCATATACTGCCTTTCCCTGTTCAACGGACAGCAGCACGAACGGTATGTAGCGGGATATAATATCAGGGTATTTTTCAAACAGTTCTTTTTCGGATAGTTCTGTAATAACCGCCCATTGCTCCACGCCTATGTATCCCTCATACTCGTACTTCAAATTGATAACCTTACACTCGTTCTGAAACTCCTCTTTCAGAACATCAAATTGGCTTTTTGCCATTTTCTTTACATCCAGTCTGAATTTTCAAAAATGTAAAAATTCAGACCGTAAGGCGGCGAACGGCAGCCGACACTATATAAGGTCGAAATACCACAAAATATAAAAACGCACCTGCATAGCGACAAATTTCGCCGTGCAAGTGCGTTTGTTTCATTGTATTTATGGCATATCAGTTCAGTATGTGAGCCGCATTGTCCTTTTGTGGGGTAAATGCTTTTTTCAATGAAATACTTTCTGATAATACCTTTGTAACAGTTTAATATTCGCTGCTCATCACAAGCAGCGGAACGCCGAGAATAATCCAGCGCATTAAAAAACCTCCGATCCAAAAAAACTCAGAATCGGAGGGTGTAGGCATATTAAATCGCCCTGTCAAAACCTCGTTTTTTTTATTTGGCAGGGTTCATATTTCTTTATAGTTCAGTTATCTGCGAACTGTCAGTCCACTTATAATTGAATTGCTGTGCCATTATAAAGATGGCATAAATCAGTATAATTATATATGGAAGTGGACTGTAAGTGCATAATAAACCTGAAACGCTTGGTTGTATCATTAAGGCAGCTCGTGAACACGCCGGGATCACCATAGAAGCGTTGGCTGAAAAAGCGAATATTACCGAGCGATACCTATATCGGATCGAGAACGAGGGCAAGAAACCGAACTTCGATGTCCTACATAAGCTCGTCCGGGAATTGAACATTTCTGCGGATTCGATTTTCCACCCTGAGAAGCCGTCCAAAGATTCCGAGGTAGAAAATCTCCTCCGTATGCTTTCAGCTTGCGATGAACGGTCGTTAGAAGTCGTTAAAGCAACTGCGAAAGCCTTAATTGATACTGCACCCGAAAAGTAGCCGCAAGGCTGCTTTTTCAATCAGATTAAGTTTATCAAAATAACATCAAATCTGTTTATCGCACTCTGATAAAATCCTTGTAAAGCAAAAACAGAGCCGCAGTTTTTACTACGACTCTGTCTCTCATTATGTTTAGTTTTTAGGAAATTTGATTGTAATTTCAGTACCTTTATTTACAATGCTGTGCAACTCAATTTCCGCATTATGCAGTTTTGCAGCGTGTTTTACAATAGACAGTCCAAGTCCTGTACCACCTATTTCTTTTGAATGACTTTTATCTACTCGATAAAATCGTTCAAAAATGCGCTCTTGATGTTCTGCCGGAATGCCAATACCCGTGTCGGTGATGGTCAGAACAGCAAATTCATTTTCATTCTTTACCCCTACAGATACCGAACCGCCCCTACAGTTATATTTGATCGCATTGTCACAGAGATTGTATATAATCTCCTGAAGCAGCTGCCTGATGCCGTTGATCAAAACAGTTTCTCCATACAGTTCAAATTTTATCCCATTGCTTTCTGCTTCGTCGGCAAGAGAATTTATCGTTTCCTCTGCTACCGCATATAAATCCACCATATCCCATTTCATATCTTCAGCGCCTTCGTCCAAATGTGAAAGCCGTATAATATCTTCCACTAATTGAATCATGCGTTGTGTTTCAGAGTAAATACGCTTTAAAAAGATGGGAATGTCCTCCGGCTTTACCATACCGTTCGCCAAAAGCTCAGCGCTTCCCGATATGGTATGCAATGGCGTCTTTAACTCATGTGAAACATTGGCTGTGAATTCACGGCGTAATTGTTCCGCCTTTTCTTTCTCCGTTACATCAAGTATTAAAAGCACAATCCCGGATACTATATTATTTGATATAACAGGACTTGCCATCATTTGATACCGACCACATCCAAGTTCCACAACTCTTTCTGAATGTTCCCCGTTCTTCGCCCTATTAAGCAATTGGGCTAATTCCAAGCTGCGGTTTATTGACACGATATCCTCACCTATGCAAAAACAATCTGTCCCAAATAGTTTCGCAGCCGCCTTGTTGATACTCAAAACAGTTCCTCTATTATTCAGCAAAATAATTCCCTCAGACATAGCGGAGGTCATCACTTCAAGCTCATTCTGCCTTTGTCTTAATTCCTCACTTTGCCGACTAATCTCTTTTTGCTGTGTATCAATACGCCGAAGCAGAGGAGAAAGTTCATCGTATCCATTATTATCTAAAGGTTTATCCAAATTTAATTCATTCAACGGCTTAACAATTTTCTTTGACAGTCTCGAAGCTAAAAAAGCTGATAAAATAATAGCAATCACAAATATAATCATAATTGGCTGCAACATACCGAGTGTAAGTATGAGCAGAGAATTCTGTGTTACTGAAAGCCTGATAACAGTTCCATCTGGCAGTCGCTTTGCTCCATAGAGATAACGCTGCGTTAATGTGGAGGAATAACGGGAACTTGCACCATATCCCTCTGAAAGTGCTTCTTTTACTTCTTCCCGTTCAAAATGATTTTCCATTTCATCAGCCTCTGATATGCTGTCATAAAGAACTTTACCATCTGTTCCTATCCAAGTAACACGGTAATCTTTTATATTTAAGTTTTTCAGGTAATCAAGTCCTTCATCTTCAACGCCCTGTGAAGCAAGATCAATTTGCATACGCAGTTGATTTTGTTGGATACCAGAAAAATAGTCATACAGTACAGTCATAAAAAGTACGGCTGAAGCAATAAATATGCTGATGGCAACAACGAATACAGTACGAAAAATTCTTTTTGTCATAGCTTCGCCTCCATTCGATACCCAACACCTCGGACAGTTTCTATATAACTTCCACATTCTCCGAGTTTTGTACGGAGAGTTCCAATATGAACATCGACTGTTCTTGTTTCGCCTATATAATCAGAACTCCATATTAATTGTAATAATCTGTCACGGGTGAAAACTTTTCCAAGATTATCCATAAACAAATACAAAAGATCGTATTCTTTTAATGTAAGCGTGATACGCTCGCCGCAGGCATAAACAGTATGCTCAGATTCCTTTATTTCAAGATTTCCCACCTTTAAAGTTTTTGGGGTGTTTTTTGGAGCTGTCCGCCTAAGTACAGCTTTCACACGGGAAACCATTTCCATCATTCCGAATGGCTTTGCAAGATAATCGTCTGCACCTGTGTCAAGACCGATTACCTTGTCATATTCAGTTCCTTTGGCTGTTGCCATAATAACCGGAATATCTGCGGTAACAGTATTGTTACGAAGCTTTTTTAGAATCGTGATTCCGTCATCACCCGGCAGCATAATATCAAGTATAATAAGTTTCGGCTGATCCGCTTGCAACGCACTAAAAAATTCTGTACCGTCCGTGAAGCCTTTTGCTTCAAACCCAGCAGAATTTAAAGCATATATCATTAAATCTCTAATTCCATTGTCATCCTCTACACAATAAATCATTGTCATTCTCCTTCTGCATAAAAATACCCATATTATATTATGGCATAAACCCGCCTCTTTTTCAACTTTGCTTATATGCAATGAAATTATCGTTTATCTCTCTTTCCTTCCAGTAATAGAAAACAATACCCACTTTGCAATTTCCACCGCATGATCACCCATACGCTCAAAATACTTTGCAATCATAAGAAGGTCGAGAACTTTTTCTCCGTTTGATTCAGGATTACCAAACTTTTCTATCAAATCTGTCTTTACTTCGTCAAAGAGACCGTCTACCACATCATCGTAGGTAATGACTGCATTTGCAATCTCTATATCTTTCTTCACAAAGGCGTCAATACTGTCTGTTACCATTTTGATTGTCGCTCTTGCCATATCCTGAATATGCTCCGTATTATCGGAGGGTGAAATGTTCGCCATAGTCACAATTTCTGCAATATCGCCGGAATTGTCCCCAATGCGCTCCATATCCGTCACCATTTTCAGTGCGGAGGAAATCGTTCGCAAATCCTTTGCCACCGGCTGCTGCTGAAGGAGCAGCTTCATACACATGGTTTCAATATCCCTCTCTTTTCTATCTATCTCAGTTGACAATTCGGGGACTTTTGCCGCCATTTTCGTGTTGCCCTCTGAGAGTGCTTTTGCCGCCATTGCTATGGCATTTTCACAAAGAGCGCCCATTTCAATAAGCTCTTTATGAAGCAGTTCCAGTTGTTCATCAAATTTTGACCGCATTTAACCAAACCTCCCTGTAATATAATCCTCTGTGCGTTTATCCCCCGGTTGTGAAAACATTGCTTCTGTCTCTGAAAATTCAACCAAATCCCCCAGCAGAAAGAATGCCGTATGATCTGAGATACGGACAGCCTGCTGCATATTATGTGTAACAATGACAATCGTATATTTTTCTTTCAGCTTCATTGCCAGTTCCTCAATATGCGAAGTGGAAATTGGATCAAGCGCCGAAGTCGGTTCATCCATCAGGAGAATCTGCGGCTCTACTGCAAGTGCTCTCGCAATACAGAGCCTTTGCTGCTGACCGCCGGATAGTCCCAAAGCATTTCTTTTCAGCCTGTCCTTTGCTTCCTCCCAAATAGCTGCATCCCGGAGTGAGCGTTCCACAATATCATCGAGTTTTGCTTTGCTTCTAATTCCGTGTGTACGAGGTCCGTAAGCAATATTGTCATAAATGCTCATTGGAAATGGATTCGGTTTTTGAAACACCATTCCGATATTTTTACGAAGTTCGTTTACATCAACTGAATTGTCATAAATATTCTCACCGTTATACATAACTTCGCCCGTAATCTTAACGCTGGAAACCAAATCGTTCATCCTGTTAAGTGTTTTCAAAAATGTGGATTTTCCACAACCCGACGGACCGATAAGCGCCGTTATGCTTTTTTCGGGGATTTCCATATTGATATGTTTAAGTGCCTGTGCTTTTCCATACCATAAGCACAGATTTCTTACTGTCATTATACTGCTCATAGGCTTCTCCTTTTCTTGAAATAACGGCTGACAATATCAGCGGCAAGGTTGATAAGCAGCGTCATAATCATTAGTATTGCGGCAATCGCAAAAGCTATTTCAAATTCACCCTGTTCCTTTGCATAAACATATAACGCTACTGTCAGCGTACTGCCGGAGTTTTGCAGCCCCTCAAATAATCCATATAATTCGTGGGCAAGTCCAGCTGTAAATAAAAGCGCCGCCGATTCGCCAAGAATTCTTCCGACTGACAGGATACATCCTGTGACCACCCCATCCACACAACCGGGAAGTACCACAGTACGAATTACCCGCCATTTTCCGGCTCCAAGTCCGAACGCACCTTCCCGGTAGTTCTGTGGCACGGTTTTCAGGCTTTCCTGCGTAGTGCGCATAACAGTAGGCAGATTCATAATAACAAGCGTCAGCGCACCAGCCAAAAGGGATGTTTTCATATTTAAAAACTGACAGAAGAACAACATACCAACAAGCCCGTAAATGATTGATGGGATTCCCGACAGGGTTTCCGCAGCATATTCAATCGCCGTAACAATTCTTTTATTCTTTGCATATTCCGTTAAATAAATCGCCGCCCCCACTCCAAGAGGTATTACAAAAACAAGCGTGGCAAGAATAATATACAAGGTGTTCAGAATATTTGGCAGAATCCCAATGCGTTCTTCAATATAGCTCGGTTTTGTAGAGAGCAGTTCCCAAGTGATATGGGGAATTCCTTTCACAAGAATATATCCGAGCAAAAACAATACAAGTGCCGCCGTAATTCCCACTGACAGCCACATGAGCAGCTTCATAGTAAAAATATATCCTTTTCGACTTTTGTTCACTTTGAACCCTCCTTATCCCGCTTCAAAAAGAAATTAAGTGCAGCGTTTATCAGCATAATAAAGAGAAACAGTACAAGGGCGATGGAGAACAATGCCTGCTGTTGTAACCCACTTGAATAAGACATTTCTGAAGCAACTGCTGTTGTAAGAAAACGCACACTCCCAAATAGGGATGGCATATTGGCTACATTTCCTGCCACCATCATTACTGCCATCGCCTCGCCAATGGCACGTCCTACGCCCAACACAACAGCCGCCGCAATTCCGCTTTTTGCCGCCGGAACAGACACCCGGAAATAGGTTTCCACCGGAGTAGCGCCAAGTGCCAAAGATGCGTCCTCATATTCCTTCGGTACAGCTTCCAATGCGGTTATGGAAACTTTGATAATTGACGGGAGAATCATTACCGCCAAAACAATCATTGCCGCAAACAGACTTGCACCGTCCGGCAGATGAAACAGCGTCCGAACTGCCGGCACTAATACAAGCATTCCCACAAGACCGTAAACCACCGACGGGATTCCCGCAAGCAGACTGACCGCCGATCCCATAATGGTTTTTATTTTTTCCGGAGCAAGCTTTGCAAGATATACAGCGGTCATAAAGCCGACCGGTACACCGATTACGATAGCTCCGGCTGTACCGTAAACGCTGGTTAAAATAAACGGCAGAATTCCATAGGAAGCTTTTGCTGCTGTGGAAGCCCAAACTTTCCCAAACAGAAATTTGAAAACTCCAATTTCCCGAATAGCGGGAATACCCGATATGATAAGATACACTGTAATCAGCAAAACAAATCCTACTGTAATAAGCCCCAATATCAGGAATATGCCGTGTATGATGGTTTCAAATAATCTCTTTTTCTTCATCACTACATTCCTTTCAAAATGTGAAAAGCAGCGGTTTCCTATCGCCGTCGCTTTTACAGTCCTTTATTTTACCGGTACGGCTCCTGCTTTCCTGATTAGTTCCGAAGCGTCGCTTGAAGTAATGTAGTCAAAGAATTTCTGTGCTGCATCAGACAGTTTACCCTCGGTTTTCGTAACCAGCACAAAATTACGCTGCACCTTATAACTGCCGTCCTTAATTGTTGTTTCGCTGGGCGTTACGCCTCCGACTTTCAATGCTTTTACGCTGTCCTTTACGGAAGCAAGAGACGCATATCCGATTGCTGCCGGATTCCCCGCAACGGTCGTAATCACATCTCCGGTAGAGGTAAGTTCCTGCTTCAATTTGCATTGATCCTTTGTTCCCGTAATGGATTCAAAGCCGTCACGGGTTCCGCTTCCTGCTTCTCTTCCAATTAAGACAATCTCAGCGTCCTTACCGCCGACTTCTTTCCAGTTTTTAATCTCACCAGTATAGATTTTGGCAATATCCTCAATCGTAAGATCATCTACGGTATTTTCGGGATTGACAATGATTGCAATACCATCATAAGCAATAACTGTTCCTTCAAGTCCTTTTGCTTTTTCTTCATCCTTCAAATCACGGCTGGAAAGTCCGATGTCACAGCGTCCTTCCGCTACTGCTGTAATGCCTGTACCAGAACCAGTGGGATTGTATGTAACGGTAATTCCTTCGTTCTCTGCCTCAAAGGTTTCTTTCAACGAGCCGATTACTTTTTCCATAGAGGTAGAACCATCTGTTGAAACTGTACCTGTTTCCTGTTTTCCACATCCGGCAAGCATACCGAAAACACAAACTGCGCCAAGTGCTAATGCAAGTATTTTCTTTGTTTTCATAATCAAATTCTCCTTTTGTTTTTTCTCCATAATCTTTTCGATTACGGTTTTATTATACCGACCGAACATCAAATTCGTTATCTTGCGATTGTAAAAACATTGTAAAGTTGATTTTATGTAAGCCGCTTGCATTTCTGCAAACGGCTTGTTTTCTAATACTGTGGCACACCGTATCCGTAAATCTGATAATTCCCTATTGGGTACTGATTGATTCGGCAGCTATCGCCGGAATTGCCTTCTACGGTGTAAACAATACCGTTTTCGACTTTTTCCACAATTCCAACATGATCGGTTTCACCATCGCTCTCCCAATCAAAGAAAATAATCATTCCGGGAACAGGCTCGGCAGATCCGTCAAGCCATTGTCCTCTGTCCTTAAACCATTGTGCGCCGTTGACGCAGCCCGCAAATTTCGGGATAACCCCAGTATCAATATAGCCGCACTCGTTAGCGCACCAGCTTACGAAACAGGCACACCATTCCACACGAGAATTGAAGCTGTACCAACTTCAGTACGGCTCTCCGCCGACATTGCCGACCTGAGACAACGCAACGGTTACAATCTGATCGCTGCTGTACGAGATACCATAAAGGACAGCCGACCAAAGCGAATTGTTTTCATCTTTCAGCAATTCGGCAAGGTAGTCCTTGTAGTTTGCGAATTGAGACAAAAAATTCCCCTGAGAAGCTTCTTTATCTCAGGGAAACATTGCTATCCACATATTAAAAACCATTTCAAATTGCGGCTTTATTCATAAAGCAAATCTTTTTATAAGCAAATTCCTTCTGCTTTTTCGTCGGCAATATCTTTAATAACTCCTCCTGCGTAAAATCTTCCATCGGCGTTCCTTTTGAAAGAGCAAAAAGCTGTGTAATCAGCCAATCCTGCCATAAGTCCTCCAACATATCCCTGCTGTCCGTATAAGTCGTGACACTGTCAAATCCCTCGTTTGGCATATAATTCTGCAATTTCACAAACCCGAACCTTCCGGCGTCCACCACCAGCACATCATCTTCCTGATAGATTTCCAAAAAGGCATTGGCAACCTTTCTGCATTTTTCCCTTTCTTCCTCTGTTATATATGTCTGTTTATTCATAGGCTTTCCCTCCTGTATTTCCCTTGCAATTACATTGTATTGGAAATCAAAGAAAACTTGAAGTTTGCGACCGGATACACCGCACAACGCAAAAAAGACCTTGAAAGGTGTTGTCCTCTCAAGGTCTTAATCTTAGAAATTATGGGATTTTTTAGTCCATTGGTTTCATCGTCGGGAACAGGATGATATCTCTAATGCTCGGAGAATCTGTGATTAAAATAACCACTCTGTCGATTCCAATTCCAAGTCCGCCTGTCGGTGGAAGACCTACTTCCAGCGCATTGACAAAGTCCATATCCATCGGATGTGCTTCATCATCTTCACCGGAATCAAGCTGTGCCTGCTGTTCGGTAAATCTTTCGAACTGGTCGATTGGATCGTTCAGCTCGGAGAACGCATTGCAGACTTCCCATCCATTGATGTAGCCTTCGAATCTTCTGGTGATCCTCGGATCTTTCGGGTCTCTCTTTGCCAGCGGCGAAATCTCTACAGGATGTCCCACAACAAAGACTGGTCCGTCCAGATAGCCCGGAACATCTTCGCAGTATTCTTCAAACATCTCAGCAATAATCTTGCCGCGTGTCATTTCCTTCACTTCTTCCGCATCCATGCCATAGGCGATAGCGGCGGCTCTCGCATCTTCGTCAGAGTCAATCTTGTGGAAATCAACGCCGGTAATTTCCTTTACGGCATCGGTCATATCCAGTCTTCTCCAAGGCGGAGTCACATCAAAATCCTTGCCCTGATAAGTGATAACTGGTGTACCGTTTACAGCCATGGCTGCCTTGTAGATTACCTGCTCTGTTACGTCCATCATGCTTTCCATATTGCCGTAAGCCATATAGCATTCCATGGAAGTAAACTCAGGGTTGTGGTTTCTGTCCATGCCTTCGTTTCTGAACATCTTGCCCATTTCGTAAACTCTGTCAAGACCGCCTACAATCAGTCTCTTCAGATAAAGCTCGTTGGAAATACGCAGTTTCATGTCGATGTCCAAAGTATTGTGATGGGTATTGAACGGTCTTGCGTTGGCGCCGCCTGCAATGGTAGTCAGAATCGGTGTATCCACTTCCAGGAAGTTGTAATCCTCTTCCAGTACTCTCTTGATCTCATGGATAATCTTTGCTCTCTTATAGAAAGTCTCTCTGACATCAGGATTTACGATTAAGTCCACATATCTCTGCCTGTAGCGGATATCCGTATCCTTCAAACCATGCCACTTGTTTGGCAGCACCTGCAATGACTTGGATAAAAGTACCAGTCTCTTTACCTGAATGGAAATTTCCCCTGCTTTTGTCTTAAAAATAGTTCCTTCTACACCGATGATATCACCGATATCATAGGTCTTAAACCAGGTGTATTCATCTGTGCCGATGTCGTCTCTCTTGACTACGCACTGGATTCTGCCCTGCTTATCCTGAATGTCGACAAAAGCCATCTTGCCCATTCTTCTGAACGCCATGATTCTTCCGGCGCAGGACACTTCCTGATCCTCCATGGCGTCAAAGTTATCTTTGATGTCCATGCTATGGGCAGTCACATCCCATGTTTCGTTGACAAAAGGATTTCTGCCAGCTTCCTGCAGTTTCTTCAGCTTTTCTCTTCTGATCAATCTCTGCTCATTCAGATTTTCTTCCGAAAGTTCCTCAACTTCCGGATTTACATTCATGTTGTTATCTTGTGTACTCATATCTATCATCCTTTATACTACTTAGTTATTTCTTCAATTCTGTAGTGCAGCACCCCATCCGGAACTACGATTTCGGCAACCTCGCCAATTCCTTTTCCGAGGAGTCCCTGACCTACAAGTGATTCGTTGGAAATTCTGGCAGGCTCTGCAAACGGGTCTGCTTCTGTAGATCCTACGATAACAAAGGACTGCTCCTCACCGGTCTGTGTCTCTACTACTCTTACAGTCAAACCTACGTTTACGTGATCGCCGGAAACTTCATCTTCGTTGATAATCTTTGCATTTCTCATCATGGTTTCCAGTTTGTGGATTCTCTCTTCCAGTTCAGCCTGCTCATTTTTAGCGGCATCGTATTCTGCGTTTTCGGAAAGGTCTCCGTAAGAAATCGCTTCCTTCAATCTTTCGGAAACTTCTTTTCTTCTAACGGATACCAGCATGTCTCTTTCGGCCTCTAATTTATCATAACCCTCCTGGGTTAGAAGTATTTCTTCTGACATATTCTAATTCTCCTTTCAGCAATGCCATAGTCCGAGTATTATACTCTAAAATTGTGCATTTGTCAATGTTTTCGCCCTTTACTTGTTTCCTTTTTTGTTTCCTTCGACGAAACGTTTAATTTTTTTACCTGTGGTCTTCTCAAAATCTTCTCTGCGGATGCGGAGCTTTTTGATTTTTTTATAGTACGGAAGTTTCTCGTTGATTTTATCAACGGCTTCCCATACCAACTCCTTTGCATCCTCTTCGGTAAAAGCTTCTCCCAGCGCTTCACTGATTTCCTCTTCATCTAAAGTCACTGTCGCTGCGATGGTCATATCGTTTCCATCTTCAACCTCATCTCCCCAAACCATACTTTCTGAAATATATGGTACAGCGCTCAGATAGTATTCCAGCTCTTCCGGAAAAACATTCTTACCGTTCTTAGTGATGATCACATTTTTCTTTCTTCCTGTAATATATATGAAGTTCTCTTTATCCACATAACCCAGATCACCGGTATGAAGCCACCCGTCTTCCATTACCTCTGCAGTCGCTTCGGGATTCTTGTAATATCCCAGCATTACATTATCGCCTTTGTAGCAAATCTCGCCAACGCCGTCTTCGTCAGGCTCTGCAATTCTGACTTCCATGCCAGGCAGCAGATGTCCCACAGAAGCAAGTCGCATATCTTTTTCGACGTCCGGATTCAGCGCTGTCATCGGTGAGCACTCCGTCAAACCGCAGCCCTGCACACAAACAATGTCCAGGTCATTGAAGAACTGTAAAATCTCAGGGTCGATTGCCGCGCCGCCGGAAATGATAACACGCATTCTACCGCCAAATACTTCCAGAATTTCCTTGGTAAACGGCTTGCTGATGGACACACCCATCTTCTTGGTCTTTCTGTTCATCGCCAGAAGCCGTTTCAGCATCTTTTCTTTGCCTTTTGCTCTGACATTTTTCCAAATCTTCTTATATAAAGTCTCGATGAGCACCGGCACGCCAAGAAGCATAGTCGGTTTCACCTCTTCAAGGTTCTTTGTGATATATTTCAAGCCCTGGCAGTACGCGATTGCGGCGCCTTTGTAAAGCGGCATCAGGAACGCGCAGGTACACTCGTAGGTGTGGTGCACCGGCAGTACCGAGAAGAAAATATCAGTCGGATTGACTTTCAAAATCGTCGGTGCGCTCATCAGGTTGCTCGCCAGATTGTAATGAGACAGCATAACGCCTTTGGCAATTCCAGTAGTACCGGAAGTATACAGGATAACACTCATCTCATCACCGTAAATTTCTGCATCCAGGAACTGTCTGTCTCCCTGCGCAACCAACTCCTTGCCCTCTTTGATGAGGGACTTCCAGGAAAGAGTTTCCTCTTCATGCTCTTCTGTGTCAAAGTTTACCAGAATTTCTAATCCAGTTTCTCCGCTGCGTTTCATGTCGCGGAACATATCCGCAAATTTTCCGCCGAAGATAACGCCGGAAACCTCGGCATCGATAATCTGTGCTTTCAGTTCTTGCTCGCCAAGTTCTTTATCCAGAGGCACTACAACACCAGTTCCGCATAACACTGCCAGATAAGAGGACTCCCACTGATAGCAGGTTTCCCCAATAACTGCAACGCGTTTTCCTTTGAGACCGCGGTTAATCAGCGCCGTTCCCAGACCGTTGACATCGGCAAGCGCCTGTTTATATGTGATTGCTGTATACGGAGCGTCTTTCTCAAATTTCTGCATAAAGGCGACATTGTCTCCGTAAAGTTCTGCGCTGGTTTCAAACATGTGCTTGATATCTGTAATCGGGCGGCTCTCCTTATATCTTACGTAAGGATCCGTGCTTTCAGAAATCGCTTTCACAAAAGCCTTTGCCCTCTTCATCTCAGCATCCTTCATCTGCGCATAACCAGGCTTTTCCTGCGGCTCTGTCTGCACGCTGTCCGCTGCAAAGTTACCGTAGCGCTTAATCTTTCCGGTGGTCGTCTTATCAAATTCTGTTTCTCTGATATTGATGCGTTTGATTGCCTTATACGTCGGCATTTTTTTGTTGGTTTTGTCGACCAGTTCCTTGTAAAAATGATAGACATCGCTGCTGCTCATCTCGCCAAAACGCTCTTTCAAAAGCGGGTAATTCGGGAAAATATCGGCGGTAATCATCACATTGCCGACTTTGTCATCTTCTCTGCCATACACCAGCGCTTCCTGTATCAGTTCATCTTCCATGAGCACAGTTTCCACTTCCTCAGGGAAGATATTCTTGCCGCCCTTGGTGACGATAACAGTCTTCTTTCTGCCGGTCAGGTAGAGGAAACCGTCCTCATCAAGATATCCCAAGTCGCCAGTGTAAAGCCAGCCGTCTTTCAGCACCTCGTCGGTAGCTTCCTGATTGTTGTAATACCCAATCATGACGGAGTCACACTTGCAGACCACTTCACCGATTCCGTCTTCGTCGGGGTTCTCAATGCGAACCTTTGTGCCGGGCATCGGTTTTCCGACTGAGGCGGCCTTGCTGTATCTGTCCTGATTTACTGCGATAATCGGTGCGCATTCACTCATGCCGTAGCCTTGAATCATCGGAAGCCCCATGGCTTCAAAGTCTTCGATAACCTTAGGGTCAATCGCTGCACCGCCTGCAATGAGCAGGGTGATATTGTTGCCGAAATTCTGGTGAATCGCCTTAAACAACTTTTTCATCAACTTCGGATTGTTGTAAAGTTTCAGTTTCTTGGACAGGTCAATTGCCTTGCGCAGCTTTTCCGCCTCGCCCTGCTTTTCAGCCTGTTTCCACATGCCTTTGTACATTTTTTCGAAGACGAGAGGCACGCCTAACATAATCTGATTATGAACTTCGTTCATGTTTTTCTGGATATATTTGATTCCCTCGCATATGACAACAGTTCCTCCCTGATAGAAGCAGGTGCAGATGTCGCAAGTGAACTCGTAAGCATGGTGAATCGGCAGTATAGACAAAGTCTTTGTCCCAACTGGCACATGAACCAGCTTGGACATGCTGACTACATTGGCAACGATATTCTTGTGGGAAAGCATAACGCCCTTGGACGTACCCGTAGTACCGGAAGTAAACATCAGGGTCGCCAGCTGCTCTCTGTCAATCTCAGCATCCACGTAGTCGCGTATGCCTTCTTTTAATAGCTGCTCGCCCTCTTCAATGAGTTCATCCAAGGAAAGCGCCTTCTCGCTGTGCTCGCTCTGCCCCATGGAAATAAAGTGTTCCACGTCATATTTTTCTTCAAAAAGAGGCGCCAGCGCCTTTTCGCTGCGTTTCGTATATACCAGGGCGCTTGCACCGGAGCGCTGCACCAGACTCTTCATCTCATCGATAGGCAGGTTCTTATCCAGCGGTACGATAACGCCGACACCGCAGACCACTGCAAAGTAGGTCAAAATCCACTGCCAGCAGCTTTCACCGACCACTGCGATTTTCTTGCCTCCAAGTCCCAGGTCAAGGAGCCTGGTTCCCAGAGCATCCATTTTCTCTTTAAATTCGCCAAAGGTAATCGGCTGAAAAGTTCCGCCCGGCTTATCCTTCTGTAAATACGCAGGCACATCTTTATAAAGCGACGCGCTGCTTTCAATCATGTCTTTTAAGTCCGCAACTTCCCGCACCGGGTAGTATACGCCGTCATATTTCTTGTTGTTCATATCGATTTATCTCTCTTTTCTCCCGCCTTCTATGGGCAAAATTTTACTTAACCATTAATTTATTATTTTACCATTTTTAGGTGGTTTCCGCAATAGATTTGCAGAAGTCATGAGGAAAATATTTAAAAAATTTTAAAGAAATAGGGCGGTTTTCAAGCCGTAAGATAATTTCGGAGTTGTAGCCGCCGGTTTGTAACATCTTCCTCAAGATTTTGGGGACTGTGTGGAACGGTTTTCTTTGATGGGGCTTAGGGCGAAACGTGGAGCAATGCAGCACTTTGCCAGCAGCGCACTGCAAATAAAAAACGGCGGCAATCCGTTATGATACCGTTGCCGCCTTTCTCTCTTCAATGTACAAATCGATGTCTCTGATAATATAATTTTCTCCTGTGGTGTGCAGCGCCTCAAAGCAGGAATAGATGTAATTCCAGACCTTGTATCGGCTGAATAGCTCGGCCACCTGCGCGCCGGTCAGATTTTTTGCCGACTTATACTGCTCCGTGCAGTAAATCAGAAAATCTCCTTCTCTGCTCATCGTCATGCCTCCTCCGGAAACGTAAACGTTCCCCTTTGTTTTTCTTCGTCAAACATATTGAATATGGTCAGTGGGCTAAAATGCCACAGCTTAGTATCCTCCTGTTCCAAAAAAGAATAGACTTTGGAACTGTAGAATTCCTCTGAAGCAGTTACCTCGCTGCAGCAATACTTTTCTGCAATCAAGCCGACCACCTGTGGAACAAGGAGTATCAGCATCGCTTCAAATTTTTTCTTTTCCATTCCTGCCTCCATCAAAGTTCTTCTTCCGGCACAGTCCCGATAAACCGCAGATAGCTTAACGCATGTTCGGAGGTCAGTACCAGCTGATTGTACAATTTCTTGATTTTAAGTGCCTCCAAAGCCTGTTCTTTTGTCAGCGCTCCGGCACTATAAAGCGTAAATGTCGTATAGACGTCGTCGTCAGCGACAGGTCCATAGATGATGTCATATTTGTCCCCGTCATATGTCCCCGCTCTGTTCTCCGATACAAAATCCAACCAATCTTCGTCAGGAAACGCAAAACGCAGTACAAAGCATTCCGCAAAGGCGACAGTTTCGTCAATTTCATATATATTCACAACTCTGCTACCTTCTCTGCTACGCTTATATACCTTGTCCGCAAAGGCAATCGCCTGTTCTCTATTCGTCGTAGTATAAAATCCAAAACCAAAATCCAGGAACCGATTCTGCCGAATCAATTTAGGTGCGGGTACCTCCACATTACTCCCATGATATAAACGCATCCTGCACCTCCAATCAAGTCTTCAATCTCCCGCAGGCAGGGGAGGATTTTACCCCCTCGCTTATTTTCTTAATCCTAACATAATCAGAATCATTTTACAACGAATTTGTAACATTTTGTATAGTTTTTCGCCGCATTTTACCGCAGATTTCGTCATTTTTCGACAGAGGAAAAAGTGGCTGCTTCTGGATCCATTTCAGTGCCTGTCAAATGAGTCTGTCAGTATAAACTAATGCTAAGCACCTAATTACACCCCCTTTTTCCTGTGCAAATGCTGCTTTAACTCTTTACTCTGCTCCTATCGAATAGTATGTTTTATAATCATATCTTCCACCACCTTGAGAAATTTTTAAAGGAGCAATCCATTTTTTATTCCCATAGACTATATCTGCCGTAATACTGCTTTCGGTAAGATTACTCTGGCTCCAATTTACCCCATCTTTGGAAAAATATAATCCATCAGAATAAGTCATTCCTACCCACATTTTATTTCTATAAATGATGTGTGTAAAATAATTAGAAGCCGTTCCGGGTGCGTTATATGTCCATGTTATACCGTCTGTAGAGTAAGCAACTCCATGATTGTAAGTCGAGACGCACCATATATTATGGTCGGCATCATATTCAGCGTTATAGCAATGTATGTATTGTATTTCACTGGATACACTCCATGTTTTGCCATCCTTCGAATAATACACGCCATCGTAACTACAGGCCACCCAATGATTGTTTGCATAAGTTATTTCATTGATTTTTGCTTTTGAGAAGTCTGTAGCAATCCACGTTTTACCATCCGTCGAATAATAAAACGGTTGATTTGAACTGCTTCCTCCATATAACAGCCATAGCCCATTAGCGTAGTATATACCATAGAGTTCAGTGCTGGTAATGTTGCTAACTGTCCAAGTGATACCACCGTCCGTAGAATAGACGATTCCGCTCGAAGCTTTTTTACCGACCCAGATTCCATTTCCATATGTTATAGCGGAAATATTCTCTCTGTAATTTGAAGTTGTTTTACTGGTCCAATTTTTTCCATCGGTGGATTCATAAAATAAATTTGAAGAACTATATGAAAAAGCAATATATTTTCCATTTCCATATCCTATTGTCAGACTTTCACTTGGTAAGTTGTCTTTTATCCATTCAAATCCATCTACAGAATAGTAATGATTTTTACTTCCGTCTGTTGCTCTAAAAATTCTCAAATCATCATTATAGGCAATACTTTGCAGCTGGCTTGGTGCAGTTTCAAGCAAAGTCCAGATTTTCCCATTAGGAAATACTTTCGCGGACTTTTTCCAGACGCCGTCTATCTTGGTGAAGATGCTTTTAACATTTCTCCAACTGCCACCTGTTTTCACAAAGCCAGAATCTATTTTCTTTTGGTTTCCATCTACTTTCATATAACCGCAAAAATCATTTTTCTTCGGCAATTCCAGCACCGTAATTCGGCAGTATCCATCGCCAGAATGACCGTTTTCTGCGGTTCCTGCAGGTGACAGAAAGCTTTCATTTCCGGAAATCGTCTCAGCATTTTCCAAATAATACGCAGCGTCCAGCAAACACCCCGAAGGATAACGAGAGGAAGTCTCAGCAGTATAGACATAACCACTGCCGCCTCCACCGCCGCGGTCATCATCTCCAGAACCGTCCGGATAGGAACCTGCTCCGCCATACCAGCCGCCTCCGCCTGCGCCGGCATAACCAGAAGAAGCATTATATCCTTTGCCTCCAACTCCGAAATCGCCGTAAGTCCCTGCCAGACCCTTTCCCGATGCCGAAGTACTGCCAGTTCCGCCAGCAATCTGCGTTCCGCCGCCTCCGCCGCTGCCAAAGCTTTCTGTAGTCGAGCCGCCCGTCAGGCCACCGCCATACATACCTTTTTTACTAGGAGCGCCATCAGAGCCGCCTCCGCCTGCAACAATTACTCTGGCGTAAAGCGAATTCTGACCAATTCTCACATCAGTCGCACCACCACCTCCATTATATGTAGTGCGCGCGCCACCTCCATTAAAGCCTCCAGAAGTTTTTCCTGTATTCCCTGCACCGCCTACATATACATATAAATTGGTATCTTCTGTAAGTGTTAATTCTCCTACAGAATATCCACCTTTTCCAGCGTATGTGGAAGAAGATCTGTACCCGCCTTCTGCGCCCCATACCTCAATTTTATACTTTGCCGGAGGCAGCGCCACTTCATATGCTTTACCAAGATAAGGTCTATTGATGATTTGACCAACCGTTACACCAGTATTGATAAAACTTTCGATATTATCGCCGCCAATATCCGGCGCCCGCATTATCTCTGCCATGTTGCACCTCCTTATTCCTCATACACAATCCAGATATCGCCATTTTTGCCATCGGAGGATGTTGGTTCTGATGTACTAATTTGGATGTTTCTGAAATATCCACCATTGTCTGCAACTCCGTTTGAATTATACATGCCATTCGCATTCAATGTAATATATTTCATATTTCCTGCGGCATCATAGACTCCTAATTTCGTTTCGTTCCCACCAAAACTCAAACATCCTCCATCAACAATTGCTGCACCTGTAATGTCTTTAAATTCAGAGAAAATAGCAAAACTATTTGCATCCCCATAAAGCACTGTTTCTCCAGGTATATTAGTTGGTCCGAAATGCAATTTACTCTTATTAAATAGAATATCTGGAACGCTAGATGCATCTTGCTGTCCTATTAATAGTGCAGTTTTTCCATTCTTATTAATCGGTACAAATTGTACATTTTTATATTCGTTATAACTTTCATCAGCTGTAAAAGTGAGTATACCAGTCATAGTGCCGCCAGTCTTTTGCACAAGATTCGTAGTATCGACATCTGGAATTTGTGAAAATTTTTCATCCACGTATTTCTTATTGGCCGCGCTATTATCCAAGGCGGGATCTTCCACATTGTTTAAGCGTAGCTTTCTGCTGGCAGCGTCTATTTCCGCCACGACGCCCATTCCATCTCCGCTCACATATAGTGAATTTCCAGAATTATAGATGTGAAATTCCTGCGTTCCAGTATCCGTTTTGCCAATCAGATTGAGCATTGAATCATTGAGGTCAATATTCAGCTTACCATTTTCAGTCGAAGTTCTCGAAAAGTCCAAGTGCGTTTCACCATCATCGTACGGCTTGGTTCCTTTTATCAGTATGCTGTTTGTCGCTGATGCTTCTTTCACAGTAATCAAATCCGTGCTGGCATCCAGTTTTGCATCCAGCACCGCCTGAAACTCTTCTGCAGTCATGCCCGCATCGCCTTTATCTCCTTTGTCGCCCTTCGCGCCCTGCAGTGGTCCGTTGTTGACCCACCTGCCGCCTGCCGCATCGTAAATATAAATGTCATAGGGCTGCGCTGTGCCGATGCCATAAGCCGCTCCTTCAAACGGCGTAACCTGTGCCTGCAGTTCTGCCAGCGAGGCAAAATAGCCGCTTACAATAAAACCTCTGCCGGTTTCTCCTTTCGGTCCCTGGGCGCCTGTTTCTCCCTGAAGCCCCTGCGGACCTTGCGGCCCACGTTCACCGGTGTCACCTTTTTCTCCCGGAATGCCCTGTATACCCTGTTCACCCCGGTCGCCTTTTTCACCTTTCTCACCCTGCTCGCCTTTGGGACCGCGCAAAGCCGCAAGCTGTTCCTGCGTAAAATCTTCGTAGGTAAAAGCATCGCCTTTTTCCCCTTTGTCACCTTTTAGCACATTCTCAGAAGACATTCTGATTACTTCTGTGTTCAGAAGTGACATTCCTATGGTTTTTTCCATCTTACATAACCTCCTCGTTCAAAATCGGTAGTACTTTTACACGAACAATATCAGTCGCCACTACCACCCCGTCCTTTTTTCCTTTAATCTGACACTGCACTGACTTTTCAAACTGTAGCGTCTCCGCCTGTGTCAAAGACAGATATACGGTGGAACCGTCCACGGTCAGCCTGCTGTCGTCAAAGGTCAGTTCCGACTTTTCCGTGCCGCCGCTCATGGTCAGCAGCAGTTCGTAGCCTGTCCAATCCCATTCTGTCTCAAATTGCAAAGTTGGTGTCGTTCCTCTGCGCATCGCTTATCCCTCCTTTTTTTCCTGCGACGAATCCTGCAAAGGTCTTGCAGATGCCGCTGCAAGGACTTCCCGCAAAGTGCTAAGGCATGCCGCCATCAGCACCGTAGACTGTCCTTTGGTTTCCACTAAATTTAATGTGTTATAAATGTTGTTCAGTTTCTCGTATTCCATTTTTCATTTCTCCTTTCAGTTCTTCTAAAGATTCTTTCAGTTTGTCGATTTCCTTTTTTTGGTCTTGGATTAAAACAAGCATGGCATTCAAAAGATGCCTATCCCTATAATTTTCAACAAGACCGTCCTTATCCAGAATAACAGCATCTGGTAAAACAGAATATACATCTTCTGCAATCAGTCCAAAAGTTGTAGTTTGATATAACTGATCTTCGCTATCAATGTAATCATCGTTGTAGACCCATTCCTTTATCTCGATATCGTAAAGTCCATAGATTTTTTTAATAAGTTCGCCACTCATATCATTGATATCATGTTTAAAACGTTTTGACGAACCGCTATATTTCTGTAAATACCCACTACTGCTAAAACCACAATCATTGTTAGATATAGTAGTATTTGTATGAATACATACATTGTTCGCATGTACCAATGTGGCATAGTTGCTGTTAGTTCCAAAATAGTCAGCTCGAATAGTTCCTGATGCAACGATACTTCTTATATTCATGAAATCTGCATCTATTGATTTGACGTTTATCCCTCCATTAGCATTTATTGCATCACTTATCGTCAATTGTCCTCTAACCTTCATGCCTTGGAATGAACTGTCGTTACTCAATCTTACTGTCCATCCACCACTTCCGTCAGTTTCCTTCATAACCTTTGCCCCACCGGGCATAAAATACATATGTTCTCTGGCATACATGGTGATATCTTCATATTCCACATTCGTTGACGGTGAACCGATTTGCAAATTATTGTTGCCATTTACACCTAAAAGAAGATATTCTTTTGCATTCGCGCCCCACCATGCATCACCATCTGTGATATGATAAAGCTTCCCGCCAAGGTGCAAATCTCCCGTCTGAATCGCATTCTGGGTAATGGCAGTTACCGCACCTGCCGATGCCACACCCGAAGGCAGCTGTTCCCATGTAATCTTTGCATCCGCTCCCATGGTCACATTCTTCCCGACTTCTAGCCCCTGCACAACGGCATTGTCCTCGATTACCAGATTAGAGGTCTGGATTTTTCCGTTGAAGTAGCCTTCCGTCGCCTCGACTCTACCCTTAAAGCACCCGTTTTCCGCATAGACATTGCCGCGAAAGCTGGCGTTTCCGCTTTCGGCGTCAAAGTACAAGGACGCGCCCTCAGGCATCACGCCTGTAGCATCGTAAACCACTTTTCCGTCATCGTCGATAAAGTTCGCCTCCGCACCGCCGCTTCCGATGGAAAACAGGGTATGGTCGCCTGCCACAAGACCGTAGCGGGGATCCAATACCATCTGATTTCCAGGAATCCCGTCATGGGGCGCGCCCTGCATCACAAAGGCAGCGTTGCCCAGATAAGCGCCGCTGCCGTCCACTCGAAAGTGGGTTAGATTCGGCTGCTGGGTCACAGCATCCACACCGGTTGCTTCGATGGTCAATTTGTTTCCGATGAGAATATTTCCAATGAGACTTTCCGCAACTACACCCATCACCGACTTTTCCGTGCCGTCCAAGCTGGCAGTAAGCTTGCCGAGAGCCAGACCTGCCGTATTCCAGCCGTCATCCGTGAAGACTATCTGGTTGTGAATCATGCGGACTTCGCAAGGATCGAAGACCTGATTTTCTCTGTCCGTCAGCCTGCGCAGGTGAATGCCGCCACCGTCGATTAGAATATCCTGATTTTTTGCATTGACAATAGCACGTTTACTTACATCCAGCGCCGAGTGCATCAGCTTTTCTACATCGTTTTCGATATTAGAATTATGAAAGGCGCTGTAGCTGAACTTGCTGGCGTCCAGACTTGCCGCCTGCTTCGCCGTCTTTCCGATGGTATCCGCCAGCAGAAACTCCGGATGGTTAGCATGAAACTTGTTGCTCAAGGTCATCTCAAAGCTTTCCGCCTGATCGAACTTCACCTTCATCTCAATGAGAATGGGCTGCAGGTATATGCCGTCTTTCCATTCCAAATTCACCGATTTACCGAGGGCGATTTTATCCCGCAGCTCACTAAAAGCCGGCAGCGCCATAAAGTTTACACTGTCCACAGAGAACTCATAAGACGGTCTTGCCAGCTTTGCCAGACAGGAAACGCCGTAGTCATACAAATCCTGCACGGTATTCTGCTGCTGATATAAACTTGCGTCCAAGGTTAAAGTCAACGTACCGCCGGTCAGCTGAAAGGACAAATCGCCATCCTCTGCATGGGTAAGTCCGGTTAAAGTGCCGCTTACCACAAAGATTCCATTGGTGTAGCTTACGTCATCGCCGTTGTATGTCGGATGCTCCACATGAAGCACTACGGTACAGCCATAACTTCCATCGGTTCCGGGCTCTGACTCAACCGACAGGGTCGAATTCACCACGGTTCCCGTCAGCGAAAAATCACCGGATGTATTCTGCACGGTCAAGACGCCCAAATCAATGGAGAAAAATCGTCTTCCCAAATAAATCGTATCCAGCGATTCCAGTATCTTCAAGAGTTCCCGCTTTTCGGTTTCAGAAAGATTCAGCGCCGCCAGTTCCTCCGGCGACAGATTTCGATAATCACCGCTTTCCTTGATGCTGCCCTTTGTCATCGACACCTGATAGCTGTCTGCCGCGCTGATTTTCCGGCAGGTCTGCGGCTCATCAGAAACCTCTGATACTACATAAGTGCTGTCCTGCAGCGAATCCTCTTTCAGATACGGATTCAGTTCCTTCAGCTCATCCGCAGTAAAATACCGCTCAAAACTGCAAAAACCACTGATTTCTTCCAACATGAGGTAATTTTCTTCCAAATCTGTTTCCAGCTTTTCTACTACCTGCCTTTGCGCCGCCACCGCCGCGGTCAGCTTGTCAATCTGCTGCTGACACATGGTAATATTTGCAGCCAGTGTACCGGGTTCTGTTTTCAATTCATCCATCATCAGAAGCTGGGCATCCAAATTTTTTTGCAAATCCGCCAGCCGCGTGTTTTCACCATTGCAGATAGCCGAATTCGTACAAATTGCGGAATGTATCCTGCTGAAAATGGTCTGATACTGCCTGCAGTCCCCCTGCCACCGGTTCCATTTGTCACCCAGCGCTTTCGGAATATCTCCGGTTTCGATGAAATAGTCCAAGTTATAGATTTTGTTTCCACCAATGGGATTGACGCTGGTGATATCCGTATCCTCCGCACCGTATACGCTGAGGCAGGTGACGATTTCATCGCTGAGTTCCTCAAAGCTCTGGTTCTCAATCAAGTTGACCTTTGAGAGAAACAGCGGCACATTGGAAACCGCCGTCCCCGCGTCGTAAACATGAATTTCCCGCTTTTCCGTGTCGAAGAGGAAGATGCAGGAATAAGACTCCTGCAGCGTATTCATCATCAGCGAATACACCGAGTCCGAAGAAATATCAAAGGTCCTGTACCGAGTTGCCACCCCAGCATCAATATGTCCGATTTTCCATCCAGGTACCGCCGCCAGGATAATGTCCATCATGGTATCTTCGTTTTCTCCTACCGGATTGTAAAACATATATGTACCGCTTATGGCAGAAACTGTTTTATAATTCAGTTCGTACTCCAGCGAATACGCCTTGCATTCCTTCACCTGCGTGATGCCGTCATCGCTGACGGAGGGATTGACCAGAATGAAGGTGCCGTAGGGCTCCATGGTTACCGTCCTCATGCCGGAAAGCTTTTCAAAACACGGATTGTCCAAAAGCCGGTCGCCGTCCATATACTGCCGTGGCACACGAAAGCTGATTTCTGACACATCGTTAAAGCGAAACTCTGCCTGCAGGTCGAAGTATCCACTCACCGGACAAATCGGCGTGCCTGTCATCGTCTTTAGAAACAGCACCGGCTGTCTGAGCCGCCCGCCTGCTTCCATCTGCAAATCATGAAAACTTACAATCATATCACATACCTCCCTTCCTCAAAAATTCACACTCAATTTTCAGAAGACCGCTGCCCGTAAAGCGTAAAATATTGTCTCCTTTCACAAGACGGAAAAAATAGTGACGGTTTTCTTCGTCTCCAAAGCAGTCGTAAATATTGATGCCGCTGCTGTTGCAGGTGATAATCTGATTCTTGTTATCCACCTTTACGATCAGTTCTTCGCTGCCGTCATCAGCGGCAAAATTCTTCGGCATCCTTATGGTAAAAGGACGATTTCCATCACTCTCGTTGACTACCGTAAAAGTTTCACTGTCTTTAGGAATATACAGTTCCATCTTCGGGTAAAGATAACCTGAAAACGCGCTGTCATTTCGCAGCACGACTTTTTCCAGGGTTTTTCCCGCTGCATTTTTCACAACTCCGTCCTCTATCTGATAAGCATACTGCAGCGGATATTCGTAAGCGAACTGACTGTCACACACCACAGTGCAGCGAAAGGCTGTTGCAAGTCCATGAAAATGAATCAGCTGCACATTCTGTATCAGCGCCTTATATCGCCAGCCGCTCATATCATCTTGGTCGATTTCCAGCCACTTGTACGTGTCACTGGACGTGAGCCAGTCCATAATCTCATCAATCTGCTCCCGCTCCAGCGTGTTCATGCTTCCCACCACGAAGGACCAGGTCAGCGGCTTATTCACATTGAGTCCGAAAAACAGCGGCGCTATCTGCGAAGCCAGTCTGGTTTCTGCGATTTCCGACTCCCAAATGGGATCCTCGGTTACTGCCTGATTGTCCAAATAGTAAACCTGCAGTCCAAAATCATCGCTGGATTTTCCATCGTAAGTAAACGATTTGGCTGTAAACATAGTTCATTCCTCCTTTTCTTCTTCATTTTTTCATTGCATTTGTTTTTACACGTGATGTATAGCCCCTGCGATTCATGGCAGACTGCAGTTTTCCTAAGGTCTGACCGGAAATGTAGTCGCCGTATTCGTGGAGTGCTTTCACGGTGCCCGCATCGGCATTTCCCTCGATGGTAACAGGCGCCTGTACGTTGATTACGATATCACCCATACCAAGGTTTCCGCTGCTTACGCCGGAAAGCCCTGTCCTATGCAAGCCCTCTGTCAAAAACGCCAGTGCCTGCATCTGTATGCCAAGGCGTTTCTGGTCGGCACGATTCAGCACCAGTTCTCCCTTTTGAAGCAGCGCATAGGTTTCGTTCTGCTTCGGTGTCGGAACGTAACTGCCAACAAAACCTGCAGAAAGGCCATCGTGGAAAATCTGCCACTTCTCTGAAGTTCCCGTTTTTTTATGGAGATGGAATTTCTTTGCCTTGCTGTCCCATTCCAAATGAGCATCGCCGTAGCTCCACAATTTATTCAGCTGTTCCATCAAAGGCTTTAATCCGGCCTCCTTGTCTTTCTTAGACTTCTTGGAATCGTTAATCTCCTTCATCTTCTTAATGAGTTTATATGCGTGAGCGGTAGTTCTGCGGTCGCCTTGGTCGCCCATATAGATGACTTTGTTTTCCCGGTCATACCAAACTTTTCCCTTGTTCCATCCTCCATCTATCAGCCTGTCCACCAATGCAGTATTTTTTTCATCGGTACTCGCCTTTGTGTTTTTAGGCTTGATCGCTTCTTGAACCTGCGCTGTCGTCATCCCCTTTGCCGATGGGTTATCGCTGTCTCCGATATTTTTTTTCTGTTCCTGTTCAGCGTCTTTCTGTGCCTGCAGGAGCTTGACAATATCGGAGCCATATTTCGTCAGAAGAGGTTCGCATTCGGTCCAGATATCCGTTACTGTTGTCAGTAGCCCATTGCCATACTGATAGTTATACTGTTTTAATTCTTCCAGCAGTCGGGAAGGATTGGTATTTTTGATGTAACTGTAAACATATTCCTGCCACTTTCCGGCATGTTCCATCTGCTCGTTCAAATCGTCGATTTTGCTCTGCATTGCTCTTTCATAAGCATCGCTTGCCTCATCGAGAGCTTTTACCTTGGCATCGTAGGCTCTGTCTGCCTGCTTGTCGCTGATGTCCTCCTGCTTCTGACGAATTTCTTCCATGAGGGCGGCATACTTCGCCTTACCCTCGCGGGAATTGTCAAGCGCCAGCACTGCAGCTTTTGCCTGCATCTTTGCCAGTTCCTCGCCCTGCTTCTTCATCTCTTTCTGGTAAGAAAGTTCATCTCGAGTGAGATCCAGGGATTTTTTCTTCTGGTCGATGATTTCCTTGTACTTATCAACCTGCTTTTCCAGCGCGTCAATCATATCTTCATAGCGCTGTTTCAGCATGTCAGAAACCATGTCGGTCAAATCGTTGATGGAATCTACACGCTTTTCAATCTTGTCCAGCTCTGCTTCAGCAGCATCTTTACGTGCTTCGATCAGTTTATCTTCCAGCTTGTTGTATACTTCCAGAAAATCCTCAGTGCTGCCAAATAAGCCTGCCGCATAGTCTTCCTGCAGCCGCGCCATCTCCTTTTCCAGATAGGATACTGCATCCTGCCCCGGTATCCAGTCCTGTCTCAGGTCACGGCGGTCAATGTATTCATTTGCACTACTGATGCGGTCGTTCCAGCTCTGCACCACTTTCTTTGAAAGCTCGATAGATGCATTGGCATAGTCCTCTTCTGTGGACTTACGCCCTTTGAGCCACTTATCCATCAGTTCCTTCGTCTTTTTGTAATAGGTTCTGATACCGATGATGCCCTGCTCATACTTCTGATCCAGCTGCTCCTTGGCATGGGAGAAAACTTCTCTTCTGGCAGCGATGACATCGTTTAAATGCTGGCGATAATCTGCGGCATTGCCCTTCTGATCTTTGAGATATTTTTTGCCCAGAGCAGTTAGTCTTTTGTAATACCGTTCATAAGAAATCTGGTTCTTTTGCAGCTTGTCATCCAGCTTTTCCTTTGCAGCGTTGTACTCGTCGCGGCGCTCCTCTGAAGGTTTTTTCTTAGGGGTAGAGTCGCCGGAGGTTGGGGTTGAGCTAGGAGTTGTTGGGGAGTAATTGGTATCAAATGTGAACATTTTTCTATATGCCGCCTCTGCATCACTTCGTATGCCTATTGCCTTTGTAATCAAAGCGCCTATTGCAATTTTACTTCCCAGGCCAGGATCTTTTTGCAGTTCCTGAATTGCCAACATAATTTCCGCATACTCAGCCAAACTTTTACCGGCAGTACCCGCTGCCATTCCCACGGCATATAGCATCTTGGCATTATTCGAAACTACCTGTGCAAAAGAACTCCCCGTTACATAGGATTCATATGTTGCAAGTAATGCCGTTTTCTGTGCTGCATTCAAGCTTGCTGTAGCATTAGCATTTAATGCTAAATTGCTTTCCAATACCGCTTGAATCTGCGCTCTTGCCTGCTTTTTTTCCTCCTCGGTCGCAGATGCATTTTGTAATTTTGCTACTGCCAGCTTATACTCTACCACTTCTTGTGCATTGCTAACACCCATTTGCCTTAGCTGATTGATGTACAGTTCCTTGTTTTTATCAGTCAAGTTTCTCATCACATCTTCACTGTTCAAGTATGCGTTTACCAAACCATTCATTGCATCTTCAACTTCAGCAACAGACGATGAAGAATCACTCAAAACAGTAATTGCGTTTTTAAATTCTTTAGTACCAGACATGGAATCGAATGCTTCTGCAACGCCTTCGATCGTCTCTATGGATACCTTTCCGCCGTTATCTGCGAATTCGTTACAGGCATTACTTAATGCTCCTATGGCACTTTCCATGTTGGATATTTCATCGATGGAATCCTCCAAAGTCGGTACTCTGACTTCAATTTTACCTCCGGAATTCTTAAGTTTCTGTAAATGCTCTGCTAAATCTTCTGCAGAAATCCCGGCGTCCTCACAAGCAGTCACAAACTCTTCACCCAACTGCTCTCTTAGCGATGTTGTGTTAAACTCAAAGTTTTTATTTTCAAGCAGCTGATTCAGCTTACTTCCATAAATTCGAAACTCATCTTCATTAAACACCTCGCCCAGCAAATCTTTCACTTTCAATGTTCCATTGGCAAGGAGTCCTTCGTTGATTGCGGATTTTGTGCTGAGGACAAAAGCTTTCACCTCTGCGCTTGCATTGGAGAGGTCGATGTTGTTGATCTGCTCTTCTGCTTTTGTAGCCAAATCAAGTAAAGATTCCTCCGCATAGTTCATCTGTCTGACATAGGACTCTTTCTGCTGTGAATTTTTTGCTGATGCAGCATTCTGTTTCGCCTTATTATAGCTGTCTGTAGCACTGCGAATCTGCTCATCAATTGTGATTTCTTCTTTAGTTCTATCCTCTTTCCTAATGGTTTGAGAATAGCCCTTCAGTGCTTTATATGCATCGTCACTTGCCTTCTGCTTTTGCGTCTTCTCCTGTGCTTCCAATAAGGCTTTCTGCCGTTCCAGCTTCGCATTGGCTTCTTCAAGGGCTGCAAGCTCCTCTTTCTCTACCAGCGACAGAGGTCCTTTGTTTCTTAGTTCCGCAATTCTATCCCGGGTGGTTTCTAGTTCTCCATTAAGGCTTTCCAGACTAGACTGTGTTTCTTCCAATTGCTGGGCAGATTCTGCCGCCCATTCCAGCAGGTGATCCTGCGTTGGTACCATACTCCATAATTTCTGCAGTCCTTTGAATAACAGGTTAATTGCTTCTGAAACAACGTAGAAGAGGGCGAAACTCTTCATCATTGCACCGAATTCCATCTTTACAAGATTTGCTGCATTTTTCAAACCATCCATGCCGGACGCTCCGACAAGGGCAGCCGAGCCGATTTGTTGATATTGGATAGCTGCGCCGTTGGCAGCATTGGCGACATCCTCTAATTCCTTACTAACACCCTTTAAATGGTTTTTCATAGCCTTTTCTGCTAGCTGTCCATCCTTTAAAGCCTGATTGTATTTTTTTACAGCATCCAGTTCGTTATCTCGGATTACTATTCCTTTACTGCTTGTCGTATCTGAAAAGTATTTACTGAATCCGACTTTACCCGGCTGCTGTCCTTCATATTTCATGCTGTTACTTTCGCAAGAAGCTCTTGCTACTGACCGTAATCTATCATTGAAATTCACTAGAAAGAATGCTATACTGAATAAAAGTGAGGTGATAATCCATGGAGAAAAAAGTTCATCTATTTATGTGTTGTAGATGTGGTAGCTTCGAAAAAGAAACCACTCACCGTTGTCCTGAATGTGGTGGCGAAGTCATCGACACTGGTAAATCTCGTGATGAATGGGAAGCTGCTCTTGAACAAATGCCTGATGCTCCCCCTAAATTACCCATATCCCAGCGGTTTCCTATCGAAGATCTTTTTGAATTCATTCGAAAACAGGTCATTGATCCTTTAGGCACATTCGACCCCGAAGAGGAACAAGCTGTTCTGCGAAGATATGCAGTTCCCTCTGCACCCCACTGCCCACGCTGTTTTTCTACCAATATCCAGGGAAATCAAGGTGGTTTTGAATATGCCTTTGGAAACGGTGTCGGCTCTAGTGGATATGGCTGGAATTCCGCAACTAGTGATAATTTAGTTATTACTGGGCGTAACCGGTGTAAGTGCAACACTTGTGGCTATACTTGGCGTCCATAATTCTTTTCACATCTATTCAGTATACTAAGGCGCAGTTTGCGCCTTTTTCTTTTTCAATCGTTACGGCGGCAGGGCATTTCATCCCTGCTCTGCAGGCTCTCCCTGCAGTTCAGACTGTCTCTTCAAAGCTGCCCACTTTGACAACTCCGGCTTCCTTACAGTCGTTGAACCTTCCCCTTGCAATGAATGTTTAGGGGCTTGGCTGCTGATATGGCATTTTACAGTACTTAGCACTGCTATCTCTAGCAGCTTTTTCTCAGCCTATACCATCCTGCATGTTTTTTCCGAGTTTCCCCACCATGACGTTTATCGTTTCCGATTCCGCTTTGGTCTTACAGGCTTTAGCCGGTTCCAGCAATTTGAAAGCTTCATATCAGCGATATCGCTAACAGCCTAACGCTTGCCTTACAGGCTTGCGGTAAGCGGGCAAATGTTTTACCTATGATGTCATTCGCTTTTAGCCAATCCGGCATTTTTGTCGACAAATTACTAATCGTTTGCGGGATTGATAAAAGCGCTTTATCATCTACCTTTGGCCTTACCTTTACCTCGACGGTCTGCTGAATCTTCGGAATTGCAACATGCAAGTCCTTTAATTCCGCTTTAATCCGTGAGACATCTTTCTGCGACAGTTTTACGCCAACTTCCAACGGTTCGGCACGCAGTTTCTTTGTCGATTTAGAAACTGCTGTTTCCAGTTCTCTTTGCACTTGCTTTGCAAGTTTTTCTTTGTTGTCAATGACAACTTCGGTTTTCACCGTGTGTTTTGTTTTACTTTCTGACATATGTCCTCCTATCTTTGGGGTAACTATTTTTAAATCTTCTTTTGTTTTTTACAGAATTATGCTACAAGGCTTTTGGCATAGAAGCAGCTTTTCATCTGTGCAATACATAATGGTAAAGTTCTCAGCACTCCCATGGCGTTTTCCATGCTTGAAATTTCATCCTCTTCGCCCAGCTGTTCTTTCAACGAAGTTTCGCTGAAATCAAAGTCTTCATTTGCCAAAAGCTGGTTCAACTTATTTCCATAATTTCTGAATTCATCTTCACTAAACACTTCGCCCAGCAAGTCATCTACTTTCAATGTTCCATTGGCAAGGAGACCTTCGTTGATGGCGGTTTTTGTGCTCAGAACAAAGGCTTTTACCTCTTCGCTTGCGGTGGAAAGATCGATGTTGTTGATCTGTTCTTCGGCTTTTGATGCTAAGTCCAGAATTTCATCGTTGGCGCTTTTCATCTGCGCAGCATATTCTTTTCGGTCTGCATCGGTCTTTGCGCCTGCATAATTTGCCTTTGCCTTTTCATATCTGGTTGTTGCAATCTCAATCTGCTCATCAATGTCCACTCTTTTCTGAGTTCTGTCCGGTCTAGTGATGACCTGCGCATAGCCTTTCAGCGCATTATACGCATCCTCACTCGCCTTCTGCTTTTGCGTCTTTTCCTGTGCTTCCAGCAAGGCTTTCTGCCGTTCCAGCTTGGCATTGGCCTCTTCCAGAGCATTCAGTTCTTCTTGTTCTACCAGTGACAGCGGTCCTTTATTTCGCAGCTCGGAAATTCTGTCCTGGGTGGTTTCCAGCTCGCTGTTCAGGCTTTCCAGACTAGACTGGGCTTCTTCCAATTTCTGCGCGGACTCTGCCGCCCATTGCAAAAGATGATCCTGGGTCGGCACCAGATTCCACAATGCCTGCAGCCCTTTGAAAAGCAAGTTGATTGCTTCAGAAACGGCGTAGAAGAGGGCGAAGCTCTTTAACATTGCGCCGAATTCAAAAGCTGCCATTTTTGCTGCTGTACCAAGACCTTTCATGCCGGATGCACCGACAAGGGCGGATGATCCGATTTGCTGATATTGGATGGCAGCACCGTTGGCTGTGTTAGCAATTTGTTGTAATTCTTCACTAGTTGCACTTAAATACTTACGAAATGCAACTTGCTTATCTCCACCATCTTTTAATGCTAAATTATATTTCTTTACAGCGTCCAATTCACTGTCTCGGATTACCATACCTTGACTACTTGTCACATCCGAAAAGTATTTACCGAATCCAACTTTACCCGGATGCTGTCCTTCATATTTCATGCTGTTACTTTCACAAGAAGCTCTTGCTACTGACCGTAATCTATCATTGAAAATCATCTTAGATAATGATATACTGAATAAAAGCGAGGTGATGATAATGCCACTTGTTGGAAAAAAGTTTAATGGCAATTTATTTCTCTGTAATAAATGTGATTTCTTTAGAGAAGAAGCAGATTTTCTTGAAAATCCTTCCCTTACTCGCACTTGTCCATTTTGCGGAAAAAAACATGGAGGGCAACTTACCAATACTGGCAAGTCCTATGAAGAATGGGAAGCTATTCTCGAACAGCAACCTGATGCCCCCCTAAGAATCGTCTTGGTTGCACCCCTTTTGATAGTGTTCTTGCCTTTGCTCATAAGCAAGTTATTGCTCCAATGGGTACTTTCGATCAAAAGATTGTTGATGAAATAAATGAACAAATTGAAGAAAGTAAAAAACTCCACTGCCCGCGTTGTTTTTCCACCAATGTTGAAACCGATGGCGGCTACGAATATGGTTCAAACGGCGTTGGAGCCTCTGGCTACGGCTGGGATTCCGGTGATGGTTTAGTTGCTACCGGATATCGTAACGTCTGCAAAAATTGCGGTTACAAATGGCAACGTTAATCCTTTCACATCTATTCAGTATACGAAGGCGCTTTTGCGCCTTTTTCTTTTTTAGTATTACGGCGGCAGGGCACTTCATCCCTGCTCTGCAGGCTCTCCCTGCAGTTCAGACTGTCTCTTCAAAGCTGCCCACTTTGACAACTCCGGCTTCCTTACAGTCGTTGAACCTTCCCCTTGCTAAAAAGTTTAGGGGCTTGGCTGCTGATTTGGCATTTTACAGTACTTAGCACCGCTGTCTTTCAGCGGCTTTTTCTCAGCCTATACCATCCTTCATGTTTTTTCCGGGTTTCCCCACCATGACGTTTATCGTTTCCGATTCCGCTTTGGTCTTGCAGGCTTTAGCCAGTTCCAGCAATTTGAAAGCTTCATATCAGCTACATGGCTGACAGCCTAACGCTTGCCTAACAGACTTGCGGTAAGCGGGCAAATTGTTTACCTATGATATCATTTTTCTTTAGCCAATCCGGCAGTTTTGTTGATAGATTCCCTAATTCTTTAGGGATTGACAGCAAGGCACTATCATCCACTTTTGGGTTCACCTTTACCTCAACGGTCTGCTGAATCTCTGGAATTGCAACTTTCAAATCCTTTAGTTCCGCCTTGATTCGCGAAACATCCTTCTTGGATAGTTTCACGCCCACTTCCAGCGGTTCGGCACGCAGTTTCTTTGTCGATTTAGAAACTGCTGTTTCCAGTTCTCTTTGCACTTGCTTTGCAAGTTTTTCTTTGTTGTCAATGACAACTTCGGTTTTCACCGTGTGTTTTGTTTTACTTTCTGACATATGTCCTCCTTTCTTTGGATAACTCCTTTAAAATATTGTTTTAATATTTGCGAAATCAGGCTGCAAGACTTTGTATGTAGAAGCTGCTTTTCATTCCACCCTTTAGGGTCAGATTATACTTTTTAACTGCATCCAATTCACTATCTCGGATTACTATTTCTTTACTGTTTATAGTATCGGGAAGGTATTTCCCAAATCTAACCTCTCTTGGCTGCTGCCCTTCATATTTCACTCTGTTACTTTCACAAGAAAGCTCTTACTACTGATCGCAGGGCAAACGCATGAAGTCGTTTTTTTGTTCTGAAATTCATAATCTGACCGTATAGCAACAAAAATGCTGTCATGCGGTCAAGTTTGAAAATCCTGTTACGGCATTTCTGACCGTAAATAACTAAGATTAGACCAATACGGTCAAAAAATCCGAGTTTACCTGCTTTCAATTGTGTATCGACTTTTGGGGACAAATCTGACACTTCGTATCGTAAAAATGGGGTAAAGTGTCATTTCTTCAAAAACATAAATCATAAAAATGACACTTTACGCCTAAATTGAAAGAGATTGTTTCATTTTTCCCGTTACGCACCTTTAGCAGGCACTAGGACAGTATCTTTTTATCCACCGCAGCGGAATTTCCCGGCGTCTGACCGGACTGCGGCTTTGCCTCTCTGCCTGTCGTCTCTGGCTGCGCCTCAAGTTGTGCGGAAAGCTGCTTCCATGCCGCTAATGCTTCTTCCAGCAGCTGCTCCGTTTTACCCGCCAAACGATTCATGCCGTGCTGCTCCTCCATATCAAAGGCAAGCTTCTTGTCGATATATCCTTCGATAAACGGAAGCTCTGTATCTGCCATCAGTTCCTGATAAAGCCCCGTCTGAAAGACGTATGCGTAGCATTTTGCCAAGTCCGCAACCTGCGGCGACGCCTGCTTTTCGTCCACGGGCACCGGAATATTCGTAAAGTATTCCAAAATAAAGCGGGACAGCATCATATCTCTGGCGACAGGATTGTAATTTCCGTCACAGGTCGCCGCGTAAGCCACAGTGTCCACCATCATCAGCATTTTCCCCATGGAAATCCGTCTGCGGTACTGCACGCAAGCCGTTTCCTCTTCACCTGCAGAAATCTGTACCGCACCGGTTAAATCTCCGGATACCAATTTATCTAAAACTTTCATTTCTTTCTTTGTCATCTGTTTCATGTTCTTCTCTCCTCCATTTTAGTATGAAAACAGGGAGCATGGTTTTTTCTTCCAGCTCCCCGCAAGTTCAATTTTTCTCCTGCGCTTTTATAAAAATTTCATTGATCAGTTTTTCCGCGCCCGGTACAAAGCCATAGGAGGGCTGTCCCGGCAAAATCCCAAAATCCGCAAGCTCTGCCTGCGCGCCTTCTGCGTCTGTAAGTCCTTTCTGATAGCTTTTCAACACCAGATAGATTAAATAATGGCGCTGGCTGCAGCAGACCGTCCGCCACGCAGTGTAGCTTTTAATCTTGCTGCAGTCATCACAAGCATAGTAGCCCGCACCGCACAGGATACAGGTATGATTGTTCTGTCTCTCTGCCATAACCTGTCTCTTTTCTCAGGTTTCCCTTATTTTGCCATTGCGATGGTAAACAGCTCTTTGGTTGGAGAACAGTAATCCTGCATCGCGTTGACAGTGAAGCCGTGCTTTGCTTCGTTGGTCAGGGTCAGCGTTACAGCGTTGTCCATCTTCGCGTTGTTAAAGATAATATACGCGTAGTACTCGGTATTCACATCGCAGATATCAGCTGCCAGTACTTCCAGTACAAATTTGCCGCCCTTGGCGAAGTTTTCCGCAGTGTTGGTCACCTTTACAGCCTCAGCGGATTCTCTGTCATACCAAACCGCTACATAATCGCCAACCTGGAAAGCGCCTGTCGGCAGCGTAATCTCTTTTCCAGTGATGGAAAAGGCTTCCGCGCTGGCTTCCACCGCAGCCGGATACGCCTTATTTTTGCTCTTATCCGAGTGGGTGGAATAGATGTACTTCAAATCGCCTGCCGGTTCGTTTACCAGGGACACTTTAGCCGCATCCTTCACCTCAATCAGTTCAAATGCCGGCAGGATAATCTTGTTGTCCGCATTTGCTACCTCTTTGTCAGAGCCCAGCTGCGCAGCCATCAGTCCAAAGTTTACTACCGCGTTGGAACCGGTAAACTTAGCATCCTTGGTTCTGTCAAATGCAGCGATTTTCTGACCCATCGCGTCATTTACAAAGACCTGCTCGCCGGAACATTCCAGTGACGGATCACTGATCTGGTCGATGGAGAAAATCACTTCTCCTGTCGCCTTATCAAAAAGGGTACCTCTAAGAATTCTGTTGATAATTAAATTTTCTACGTTAAACATTTTTCTTCCTCCTAATATTTTTATAATTTTTTTCGCCGGGCTTAGTCTAAGTCGCCCAGCCAGTCCAGTTGTTTGTCCGAAATCGATTTGGCATCGATATTTCCTGTGTAAATGCCTGTCATCAGATTTCGATAATTGTTCAGTTTTCTGATGCGTTGTACCGCGTCGAAAAAGTTGTACAGGCACAGGTCCCATACGGTTTCATAGGTGTACTTGAAGTCAGCACAATTGACAAGACCCGAAATCAACGGCGCCAGCAAAGAGGAAAAAGGCTTGTCCTGGTTTCTCTCCTGGGCTCTTCGATCCTCTTCAATATATATTTTCTTAGTAATTTCATTGCCTGGTTTTCTCTGATTTCTTTTGATTCTGTGCATACGGCGCAGATGGTCTGCAATGAGCTGATAAATCACGTCGTCTATCACAATCTCTCTTTCCGCGTCGCGAAGTACGATATCCTCCGCGGGATTTTCCCCGTCGCTTCCCGCCTGACGCCTTGTAAAAACCTGAAACCTCGAAAAGTCAAGACCCCCAAATAAAATCTTTGTCTCCTCCTTCGGCAGGTTTTGTGTCAGCATGATAAACAGCGCAAAGTCCGTGATTTCTTCATAGTCAATCCCCATGTCATAAAAGGCAACTTTGTAGTCAAAAGGTGTGGCAGTCAGCAGGCTGACAAGCTTCCAATATTCCTCCTCACCATAATCAGCTATTTCTCCTATGGTCGGATGATGAATCTTTATATGTGCATTGATTACATAGTCTTCACCGCGGAGAAGTGAAAGCTCTGCGGGCGCGTTCATAGTTACGCACCCTGCCTGCGCAGAGGTTCCATCGACTGAAAGCGCATCACTCTCTTGTTATATACGCTGCCTGCCGGTTCTTCCCAGGTTGATATCAGCTTCATATCCCCCCTGCCTATGCTTTGAAAACGGTTAAACAAACGATCTAGTTCCTCTTCTATCATATCCATCCGGTTGACCCCATTATCGTCTATGTAATCTCTGCGGCACCAGATGGTAACGACCAGAATCTGCTTTTTGAAAAAAGGATTCTCCTCCGATATTCCGCTAACCGCCTCCTCTGCGCTAATGCAGCATTTCGGACCACCTGCGTCTTCCGGCACGATTCCGTAGGAAAAAATCACCTGCGTATCTGTCTCACCGATGGCATCCGCAATCGCGCTGCTGGCGGCAATCATCTTTATAGCCCTTTGTTTAAATCCTGTTTCTGCTGTTTTTTCTCTAACCTCCATACATGTTCCTCCTTTGACTTTTTATTTCCTTTTCGCAAAAGAAAAGCGCACTTTTTTCTTTTGCCCTGTTGTTCTTTGTTCTGCTAAGCTCAGCTTGTTTGCGGGCGAAAAAAACGCTCCCCACAGGGTAAAGAGTTTTACGCGATTATGAGCAAGCTCTTTACCATGTACAGTGTAGCACTTTTTTATGTACCCGATGCACACTCTTGCGCCGTCTCTATAAAATTTTGACATACTTGTCAGTAATGGTAATCCAGCCGCCCTGCGCCAGCTTTCCTCTGGTTCCCTTCTTATTGGTTTTGATAATTCTATAGGTCTTGTCCCTCTCTAAATAACGCAGTTTCGGCGACGCAAGCAAAGAGGTTTTGCGTACAATCAGCTTCCCTCTTGTCTTTACGTCAAAAACCATGTCAACGCCCAGATACTGACATAATCCCATCGCCAGCGCGAAACCGTAATCTTTCGCGTCTTTCAGCCTTTTCAGGTCTGCCTTGATGGAGCCGGTTTCAAAAATGCACGCCGGCATATCGGTAGCCGTCAGTTCATACAAGTCCGTTCTCTTTGTCAGTCCTCTGGTCTTCATGCCCATGCGTTCCATCACTGCGTCATTGAGACATTTCGCCAGTTTCTTGCCCTCTTTCGAGACATACAGCGGCATGGTGCCGGACGGCGCTTTGTAGTAATCACAGTGCAGAGAAATAAATACCTCCGTCTTTTCCCGGTTTGCTTTCGCCACCTGCGCAATCATGTTCATGTTGTTGTCGCTGTCCGCGTCAGTCACAACCGTAATACCGGCACTGCGCATGTACTTTGCAAACGCCTTTGTCATCGGCAGCATCAGTGCCGCTTCATTTTCATCTTTATATACGGTGCCGCAGTCCCAGGAGCCGTCCTGAGATTTGCCGTGCCCGCAAAAAATTCCTGCTTTTTGTTTCATCTTTGTACCTCCAAATAAAAAGCCCTGCGGAATGCGCAGGGTGAAATTGACTATTGCATAATCTCTTCATTCGTGGTATATTGGTGTCAAGAGAAAGCCTGACAGCAAGCTTTCTAAATAGGTTTAATTTAAAACCGCTTCAGGGGGCTAGCCTGGGCGGTTTTTACTTTTCGTGATTATCCCTCAAGACTAACCCCAAAATCATAAGTACAATGACTAAGATTCCGTAGTCTGTCATATCGGAGTCCTTTCCGAAAGTTCGCCGCCTTTAATGGCTCACTCTTGACTATATGTATTATACCACGCCTTGTTCCTACGGACAAGGTTTCCTTACTTCTCTACGGTCACCCCCCTCAAAACATCCTGTCCTGAATTTCTTCTCTCAGTTCTTTCATCTTCTCAACGCCGTTTCCGTCGATAAAGTGATTTAAAAGCGCCAGATTCACCCGCATATTTTCCTTTGCCATTTCCTTCATATCGGCAATTGCCTGTTTGTCATTACCCAGGAAAATATCGTGATTGTCCAGCCTTTTCTCGCACTCTGTAATTCGTTGCGCAATTCGTTTAAAAGGCGAACACATCTGCATGATCACTTTGACGCCACCGGCGACAACTGCCAGCGCGCCGAAGAGCGCCAGAATCGTCGAAACCGTTACTTGAATTTCATTCATTTGAGCGCCTCCTCTTCCGCAGGCTGATGTTCCAAACTAAGTTCCGGCAGTCCCGCCGCACTAGTCAACAGCGATAAAATGCCCGCCAAAACTGCCGCCGATCCGGTCATTTGCCAATCGACTTCTGCCAGCACAGCGCTGGTTCCAATGGTCGCTGCCGCAGTCTGCGCCATAGTTTTTACCGCGCGAACCGCTGCTGCTTTCGCCCACTTTTTTACATAATCTCTCATCTCATTTCCTCCTTTCTCGTTTCTTTCCATAGAAAAAAGCACCACTTCGGGTGCTTTGTCTATTTTGGACTATATACATTTTAACATAATTTTAGGGTACTGACGCGCACAGTTTCAACAATTCTCTTCATATGCCGCAAATTACACAACAAACTACATCTGCTAGAATAAACCTGTATTTCCAATCCGTTTGCAGAGATCAATAATAGCTGGTATAGTTCGCCAGTGACATAATCTGTATACAGAAATAAATCGTACTAACTGCGCCTACTGCAATACCAGTCACCGCTTTTGCTTTTCCGTTCTCAGGATTTTTACTGATTTGCACCAGCCCGATGACAGAAACAACAATTCCTGCGATGCCAATCAAGGCAAACGGATTAATTAACAGAGAAATCAGGGAAATCACCATTCCTACAACACACATCGTATTATTTCCCGCACTCTTTGCCTGATTTTCAGGGATATAAGTGTTTACTTCCGGCTTTGATTCCTGCACATGCATATACTGTTGTGCTGCCGCCTGTGTAGTATGCTCTGCGCCGCATTCAGGACAAAAGGTTGCACCATTCGGCATTTCTTTACCACAATTTGAACAAAACATTTCTTCCTCCTATTAATTCACGATGATTTCCCCAGTCAAACGATTCAGCTTCAGTACAACGGATGCATCCTGCGTAATATGAATATCTATGATCTTACTCTCAAATGGCAACGAAAAGACAATTCGATGCAAACCTGCACTAATCGGAATACGCACACTGGAGCCATTCTTTACTTCGTAATGTTCCTTGTTGTCAATTTCGATCTTGATTGCGGGATTAATCGCAAAAAACTGATCCGTTCTACACACTGTCAGTACATAGGTTTCCTTATCTTCTGACACTTCGATCTTTTTTCGTACACTCTGTACCGGATGTCCACACCTTGCACAAAACCTGGCTCCTTCAACAAGGCGTTCTCCGCATTTTATACAAAACATACTGTTACTCCTTTAAAGCTGCCGCTTCCCCTTTCTTTTTAAATTATATCACATTTTTGTTGCCTTTCAACAGGAATATTTTCCTATCATACGGGAATTGCGTTTGATTTGTCTATATTGTTTTTCTAGGTCTCTTTTCATTCTTTTAAACGCTTCCGGCTGTTTTTAAGAGCAAGAAAGACATGACTTTTTTGTTTAAACTCTGTCATTATTTATCAAGTAACTATCTTGTCATGCGCACCGTGCTCACAGATGTTACCATCCATATAAGTCCCGTTTGCGATCGCTACAGCTTTATTAACAGCTTTCTGCTCCACTTCTTTCTGGATTCTATCCCATTCTTCGTTTGGGATTCCGTACGGATTATTTGGCAAATTTGAGATTTCTTCATTTACTTTGTCTTTCAATTTTTCTGGCACATCCTCAATCTTCATCTCTCCAGCATGTACCCTTCTTGCCAACTGCCCTACTACCATACTTCCGACTTCTTCACAACATTCATCAGGGATATCTTCCCACGCCATTTCTCCGCTAAGTACTTGAACGGAATGCTCCCTAACAATGTCTGTATGTGCCTTTATTTTAGCCAGCAACGCATTGTATTCAGATTCTCCTATCTGCGTCTGGCCTGTCCCTGCATCTGCAGGGAATGACTGCGCCCCAATCTGCCGCAGCTTTCCTTCTTTCTCTATTTTATAAAAATATTTCATACTTTTTCTCCTTTCGATTTTATGTGATAGCGATCCATTTATATTTGATTTCTGCTTTATAACAAACGGTAATCTTTCCAGTGCTCTGCCCCGTACTATATCTGAGATATCCTGAGATGTATTCTAGTCCGAACTTTGCTTCATTGGACTTGATATTGGACTGGTACTCCGCTAGCCCCGACACATCAGTGCTCATAATCCTTCCCGTCAAATAGTCCGCTGTTAGTTGTTTTAATGTCAAAAATAAGCGAATCAACATAATGCGACGTACTTATTCGCCAACGCAGATATCGCTTGCTGAATAAGTCCATCTCCGCCCACGGGTCTTCTGATGGCTTCATTTTGTAAAGCCCCTCCGCATTTTTTGTTATCTCACCAATCATTGCACATCTTGCGTTGCCAGCTTTAAGTCAACACCTCCGGGCAGTCCGTCAAGAACGCCCATGATTTTGCGCAGGTTATCATTGTTCAATTCAAGCTATGGCTTGTTCTTTAAACAATTTTTTTGCTCATATTTACCTCCATTTATGCCACAAATACAAATGCATATTTTACTCCCGCTTGGAATACTACATTTTCACTGCCTATTGAACCTCCGCTAAATTCTACTTTATCTTTATAGCATTTAAACGGTCCCAATACCACGTTATTCATGTCGCCATTATACATATATCTTGTGGATCTGTATGAATCCAGCTTATTAACGTCACCTTGATTCGGTCCGATAACACAATATGAAAACATTGCGCTATATGGATAAAGCATTTCTGTACGTTCTAAACACATTACAAAAACAGCCCTTGGGACTTTATTCAAATTATGCCGAACATCCCCTAATTCCTTTACCGCTTTCGGACTGGCGAATGTCTTCTCTTGGATTTCTATATTTGTAGCTCCAAAAGGCATTAATGGCGTGTAAGACTCATACCACACCCCATCAGTATGCAGACCACTTTCCGGGTACTGCGTCTCATTGTCTGACACTGCGTAGCCTATCAACTCTTTAACGTCTATCGTCTTTGGCGTGTATTCTGACAGTACACCGGTTTCGTCTGTTATTGAAAATGCATGCAGTGTAAGCGTTTGTGCGCCAGCATCATAAGTGCAACCAGACATCCCTCCATTTACACAGTCCTCAGCAATTTTGCCAGACAAAACAGCGAACATGTGAATCATGCCAGTGTTGGCATGGATGCCAAATTGAAATCCGTCAAGTCTATCCAACGTGACTGCTTTCGTATCTCCTATAACTTCTAGTTTGACCACTACTGGCGAACGGCTAATAAGCTCTACGGGCTTTACAACAGCATAGCCCTTTTCGTACTTCTTCCATAAATGCTTTCCGTTTGGATTTGCCTTGCTAGCCACATTCTTCACACTGATACTCATTTTTCTCTCACCTCCAAAATTACTGGTACATCCACTGCCGGCACATCGCCATATGCTTTCAACACATTCCCGGCAGAGCTTCCCACAATTCTGGCGCCGCTCCATGCGTCAAGCTGCGCCTCGGTGCAGGTACTGTCCGGTTCCACCGAAAGGTCAAAAGACGCCGCCGGATAATCCGCCTCAAAGCTATAAGTTTTGTCTGTCTGATTCCATGCGGAAGCGGCAAGGGTCGTCAGCACAGTCACCGGCTTTTTCGCCTTGTCCGCCAGCGCCTCGCTCAATGCCTCGGTCAGCTGCGCAGGTTTTACATATCGCAAGTCTGCGACGCTCTCTGTTAAAACACCTGCCTGAGGCACTTCCACGGTTACATTTGCCGCGTCCGAGACCTTGATGCAGAGATTCCACTGAATAGAAAAGGCAGGCTGCTGCGCCTCTGCCGGAATTTCTTCTCCCTCTTCTGTGTCCGTCTGGCTCACCATATAAAGAATCTCTCCCAAATCAGGATCTTGGGCATAAATGCCCAGGGTATGCATCTGATAAGATTCGGAAAGTCCCGCATTGGTCAAAAGAACCGGCAGCGTCATTTGCGCCGCATCCTCATCCATCAGCCTGTCTGAAAGGGTCAGCTGCTGCATTTCCGACGGCAGCGCTGTCAATGTCGAAAGCTGCGCCGCATTGACTCGCTTCCCGCCGGACATTGCTTTTGTGATTACGAGCGGCGTTTCCCCGCCCATCAATTTTAAATCCAGGTTTTTCCCCTGTTGTGTTCTGCAAAAATGCATCCATGTTGCCATGTTAAATTCCCTCCTTTATCTCATATATCTCATAGGTTTTCATCATTGCGGCTTTTGCCGCTAAATATCGCTTGCCCGCTGCCTCCCTGCGCACTTCTGTTACAATCTGATAAATCAAGTGCGCCGGTTTCAGCTTGTTCAGTTCACGCCGCACCGCCTGCATAATTTCCTGCGGAATACAGCCGCCGCATACGACAGTAAATTTGTTTTTTCCTGTATTTTCTCTGATTTCCGTTTCCACGCCTGTCAGATTTGTAATTATACTTTCGATTTTGGCAGGCGGCATCGGCGCTCTGGTTCTGCGCCGATTTACAATTTGATTTCTCCGCTGCGCGAGGGTCAATTTTTCACTCGGTAAAATCCCAAGCCGCTCTTCCCAGAGGGGAATCGTAAAGGTGGCGGACTGAGGCATGACCTGAGCTGCAAAGGCTTCCGCCCACTGCTCCATCCGCTCAACGCTTTCGCCGATTTCCTCCAAAAGCCACAGAAACACATAGGCGTCACTGTACACCGGCGGAAACCAGCCGAGAATTTCCCGCGCTTTATCGCTTTTTAAAATTGCTTCAATCTGTTCACTGCTGTAATATTCCATCCTGCCGCCTATTCCCTTTCTGTCAGTGAAACCTGCTCACTGACGATTTTCGGAAACGCATTGACCGGCACCGGTATATTTTCGGTCTGTCCATTGAGCTTCAGCGAGGCTAAATTGTAATCCGCAATCCCGCTGGTCTGGGATAATACCGCGCCAACCTTGGTATAGCGCACTTCCTTATCTTCCGGTACCTGTGCCATGTACGCCGTCAGATTGCGGACAAATTCCTCCTTCACCGCCGCAAGATCGGCGCCCTCTGTCAGTTTTACCTCCGCCGCGATGGCAATCTCGATCAGCACCGGCGGCACGACAGAAAGTACTGCGCCGTTGACCGGCGCTTTCCGCTTCTCCCGATCCTCTGGGCTCACGATGTAATCGTAGACGGTCTGGCACAGGGTTTCCGTCGCGGGATTCCCCTGACTGTCTGTCAATACGATGGTGACAAGCCCGGAATCGTCATCCTTTGTCGGCGGTACCACCACAGCTGTTCCCGTGCCCGGCACTTCCTCCGCCCAGCGTTTGTAATCGCTGTCATTGCCCACGAAAGAAAGTCCCTGCATTTTTTCGTATTCGGTGATGCGTCCAATCAGCGCCGCATCACTTTCCGCATCGGAACCGCCGGTCGCCGCCTGCGGATTTTGTACAGAGGAAATTCCCTCAAGCGGCGAATCCTGCAGGATAATCGTCCCTGCCGCCACATTGCCGCTGCTGCCTGCTTCTGCCGCTTTCACGACTATTTCTACTGTTCCGTCTTCTCCGATGACCGCCTCTTGCTGCGACACAAAGGATGCAGCCGGAACATCGCCAATCGCCGCAGTAGAAAATACACTTTCCGCGGGGATCACGGTACCTGCTGTTCCCGTCACCGCAAGGATTGCCTCCGCAAAAGACGCCGCTTTCCGCGTAATCCCGTTGACCTCAGCATGATAGTCTACATAATCCGAATACCCTTCACAAAACCGTGGGAAAATTCGTTTCAGTGCTTCCGCCATGATATACTGGGTAAAATATGCCTCCTGCATAGCAGTCGGTGCCAGCAAATTGTACGGATGACTTCCTTCACTCAAATCTATATCCTGCGGCAGCGCCGCAGTCATTTCTTCCATAATATCTTCAAAATCTCTATTCAGAAATTCTGGCATTGTCCATTCTTCTGCCATATTTTTCACCTGCCTTCTAAACTCACTTCTAAATCTATGGTTGCGCCATCTGTGCCAACCACTTCTATTGTTACTACCACGCTGTCTGCACCCCAGTCAAAGGTCATCTCCCCTACGTAGTCGGTTCTCCCGTAAGGGTCCGCTTCCAGCGCTTCTTTGGCTTCCGCCCGAAACATTGCCTCCGCTTCTTCTCTGGTGCCCGCCCTTAAAATCTCCGTGATGGCGATTCCAAAGTCGGTGGAATACAGCGGGCTTGCATACCGTTCCATAGATAAACAATTGATGCACCACTGCTTCCACGCATCCACGGGACTTGCGCTCTGTACCCGGTTTCTGCCGTCCCTGACAAAGTCCTTTTCAAAGGCGACTGACGCTAGATAACCTGCGTCTTCTTCTGTCTCTGTCACATCTTCGTCAGGTTCAAACTCTTCCAGATCCTCCGGAAACAAGTATTCATCCTGCAGCATCTTCATCCTCTCCTTCCCCTGCAATTAAATCGACAACCACTGGCTCACTGCCGCACCATGCCAGCAGCACCCGGTCGCCCTCTTTCAGTTTTTCATAGTGAATATCCTCCATATACACACTGCCCGTCACGACTTTTCCTTTCTTCATCACCAGATCCGATACAGTCCTGCAAATCGAATATTCCCCTGCTGGAATCGGTCCCGGCGACTCGTCCGGTACCAGCGCGCAGCCTGCTCCGATTTGGGCAAGTTCCAGCCGCGTACCCTTGCCCGTCTGTCTGACGCTGTGCATCCGCCCCTGCAGGGTTTCTCCCAGCTTTTCAATATTGCTCGACATCTTTTCCTCCTTTCTTAAAGTCTTCTGCAAATAGAAAAACGCCGCTGCCGGCGTTTTTCTGCTCTTCTGATTCAGTTCTTCACAATACATATTCTAGCACAAATCTATGTACCTGTTGCACAGTTTCACTTCTTTTTCTTCATGCGCCGCACATTCATCGTCATAGTGCCCTGGTCGCAGTTGTGGGAAATTTCGTTGACGACATAATCATGTTCTTTCCCTTTATTCAGCTCGATTCTGACCCGGTCGCCTTTGCGAATCCAGGGAATATCCAGCGCGGTGATATCGTACTCTTTTCGCGGCAGCGCGCTTTCATCGAGGATATGCTTCGCCTCTTCCTTTGCCTCGGACAGCTTGGTATCGCCGTCTTTATAAATGACTCTGGTCAGCGTGCCGTAAGTCTTTCTGTTTCGCTCTTTCCTGGCTTCCACCTTTCGCTTGCCGTTGTCGTCACTTTTTCCAGCGATGAGCACATTGGTGACCATACCGTCCATGGTCACAGATCTGCTGTAGCTGCTCATAATCCCCTCATCGCCCCGGGTAATTCGATACACCGTTTCGTTGGCACCCTGCTTATCGATGTAAATTCTGCCCTTATGACTTTTAATGCTGTACTTTGTGCCCTTTTTCTTTTGCACCTCATCCAAAAGTTCGCTAGTCAGCACGTCTGCCAACGTACCGGACAGCGGCAGCTTGGGATGGGTGATACTGCTGTAGCGATATGTCAGCTTTACGCCGCGGCGCTCCATCAAAGTTTTTACAATATCTTCGGTCCGTTTGCCCTTACTGAAATAGGTCAGAATCTGGGAGTTCATAAAGTAAATCATGTTGTCGTAGCAGGTCAGCGTCAGCTGTGTGCCATTTCCCAGGCTATAATCCGTATCCCATACATAACCGCGAAACACTTCGGTCTTCTTGGTCTTTCCGGCGCCTTCCGCGTAAATAAAAACACGGCTCCTGACAGAAAACATCTGGCTGGGATAGCCGTATTTATCTATGTGCCTGTTATAAAGCCGTATGACGGCTTTCTGCGCCAATTGATTTCTCGATTCTGTCAGAGAAAGACTGGTTACCAAGCCTTCTGTCTCGCCGGTCTTCACATTCAATTTCTTCACGGTGAACTGGTTTCCGTCAGGTGTTTTAATCACCACCTCATACACTGGTCTTTCATATTTCATCTGTCACACCTCCTTATTTCTTCGGCAGCTTCAACACCAGTCCCGGCCAAATGCGGTTGCCATTGTCCGAAGAACTGTATTTATGCTTCTTTGCGTCATCTTCAATCGCTTTTTTGTTGAGTTTATAAATCTCTTTCCATCGATAGGAGTTCCCAAGCTTCCTGCCGGCAATACCCCAAAGGGTATCGCCGCTTTTCACGGTATATTTTGTGAAACTCTTCGACGGGCGCTTTTTGCTGTTCTTGCTTTTTTTTGGTTTCGGTTTTTTCGTAATGGTCACCGGCTCATATGCAATCCACTCGATGGAATACTCCAAATCGCCAAGTCCGCCCGTATAGGCGGAAGAATACTGATTCACGTAGCACTTGAAGCCGGTGATTCCGGTGCCTTCGATGATTAGCTCGATCAGCGTGCCCCGACTCTGCCATCGTTTCAGCAGTTTGTCGCACTCCAGCGGATCTGTCCAGGGCGCTGCCAGTACGGACAAGTCCTTTCTGCTCTCTCCCGGAAAACGCGCTTCCCAGGAAATCCGCCTCAGCCCTTTCCCTTTGGGTCTGACCACTTCCCCTCTGTCCAAAAGACTGTAGCTGGCAAAACTCATGTCGCCGCCGCTGTCTTTGATTTCCAGCGGCAGCCAGTCAAAATCAATCATTTTTTTGCTGTTGTTTACTTCCTTTGCGATAATTCTCATAATCCTGCACCTCCTGCTGCCGGTGTATTGGCAAACTGTCCCTTAAATGCCGCGTTGAATACACCTGCGATTTCTTCACTGATTGCTTCTTTGTTTTCCCGGATGGTTTCGACCAACGACTGTCCATCTTTGGCTTCTACTTTAATTTCTACACCACCAACTTCTACTGCGACCGGCATACCGCTGCCGCCTCCGCTGAAACTTCCGATACTGCCGCCTACGATGCCACCCGCTGCAAAACCTTTCGGCGAAAAGCCCGGCGCTTCCAGATAACCACCGACCTGATTGAAAAGCTGCAGCGCCCGCTTTCTTCTGTGTTTACCCAGCGGAATAATTGCCTCTGGCGTGCCCTCTTCCGCCACTGTAATCAGCTGGGCGCCGCCGTGAACGTAGCCGCCGTCTGCGAAGGCTGGGGCAATGATGCCGCCACGGTACTTCACTCCAGCTGGATTATAATGCATTTTTTTAACTCTATCCGGCAAATTATTAAAAACATTTTTATTACCATCTTCTTTTAAATATTCCGGTTCATAGTGCTGTAAATACCAACTTCCTGCCCGGTTCTGCGCAATACTTCCTAAGAGTTCCATCTTGTTCATAAAGTCTTGTACTGCTTCCGGTAAGGCTTCTCCTTTTTCTTCATATTGTTTTGCTGTTTCCAGCATGTCATTGTAAAGTGGCTTCATACTATCTACATATTCACCAATAGCTGCTCGATCGACCGGGTCATTTTGTAGTCCCCGTATATTGCCTAGCATTTCCCCACTCAGTTTTCCATCTTCCATGTCAGCGCTTAAGTTATCAAGGAATGCAAGTTTGTCAGAATATTTGTTCGTAAATTCATTCAGTGCAGTTTCAGCAACCGCACCATAGGTATCCATCTCCTGCTTATACAGTCCATCGGTTTGTCCAGTTCCATCTTTTCCCCAAAGTAGCGTTTGTTTCTGCTTGTCCGTCTTTCCGATGGCTGCATAACCATAAGCGTCTTCTAATGCATCGATTCTTTCATTTGCGCCCGCTGTTGCTTCTTGTATAATTGCATCGAAAGAGTCTTTAGAATACTCTTTACCAAGCCCTAATTTCATCTTTTCCAGCATTGCCTGAAAATCTCTTTCCTCCTGACTACCCTGATCCGAACCTGATGCTCCATAAAGCAATTGTAATACCTCTTGCCTGATTCCGTCTATTTTCGTCTGCTCACTTCCATCAACCACACCATCAGACAAAGCGTCAACGGTTACTTGATTAAGGTCTTCAATCAAATCATCCAGGTTTTTCAGTTTTTCCCGATACTGTTTATCGATTCCTTCCAGTATTTCGTCTGCTGATCCAGGCTCTGTCAGCAATGCTTTTACAGATTTCTCCTCCGCATACTGATTATCCAGCAAGTGCATCCGACTGCTTTCACCAAAGTCATTCGTTGATTCCGCCAGTCCCATCAAACTTCCTGCACCTGCTTCTGTTCCACTGAGCCAGAGGCTTTTCTGCAGCCCATAATCTGCCTGCTGCAGGTTCGCAAAGGATCCCTGCAAATCATTGATTGCTGCTGCTGCGTTGTTAATCCGCATAGTCTGCCCTGTATCAAACAATTCTCCCACAACCTGTGATACTTCTCTTGCAGATAGTGCCGTTTTTCCGAACATTTTATCCAGCTGTTCACTTGCAAGCGCTTTCTGCTCCGCTTTTAATTGTGCTACTTTCTCCGCGGCACGGGCAGAAACATCGGCATATTTTTCTGCACCGTTTATGCCGTCTGCAAAAGAATCTGCTATCGGTTCACTGAGCAGTTTTCCAAGGAGGTAGCCGCCAGCCGCACCAGCCAATGCGCCCCATGGACCTAAAGCACCACCTAATTTCAGTCCCAGTGCAGCACCTGCCTTCGATCCTACAAAAGAACCAGCCATGACAGTTGCCCCTTCGGCAACCTTATATGTTCTGTCGTAGGCATTATCTGACGAAAAAACACCTTCTGCAATATCTGCGCCGCCGTCCAAATAGCCGAAAGCAGTGATGGCTGTGGCGGCAGATTGGGGGATACCAGCTTTGAATTTGGCGTATTTTTTGGAATCTGTTACTTTCAATTTTTTTAACGCTTTAAAGTCATCATGAACCTCTTTTAATCCATTTACCATCACAATCGCACTGCCAACCGACATAGCACCATCAAAAAAGCCTTCATTGTCAGCTGTTTGCACCGGTATATTACCTGCTCCCCTGACACTTCCGCCAGCATATGGTATCATATATCCTCCACCATAGCTTGGCTGCAGCTGCATACGCCTGATTTTTCTCTCTGCCGCATAGATATCTGCATATACCTTCCGCATATCAACAGTGACAGCTACCTTATAGCTACTTTTCGAAAAATCTCTTAACCTTCCTGACACAGACTCCAAAACCGGCGTTATCTGATCATCAAGAAAAATAGATGCGGTATACTCTGTCTGTGCAAATTCATTCAGCAATCGATCTGTGGTCTCCATTGTCTTCTGAAACTTTGTCATCTTCGCAGGTAGTTTGCCAAACTCGCTGCTGTAGGCTTGTAAAATCGTTACATCCTGTTTCATAATTCCTGTTTCCTTCCTCATACTCTCTCCTTCCTTTTTCCCATAGAAAAAACGCCCGCAGGCGTTTCCTCTTTGCTTATTAATCTACATATTTGAACTTTAACAGTTCCTTCTTTCTATCCTCGAATTCTTCCTCCGTGATAATTCCATCGTCACAAAGCTCCTTAAATCTTCGAATTTCCTCGGCAGGACTTCCTAAAAACTTCTTTTGCTGTACTTTCTTTTCCTGTATTTCTCTGATATATGGCATTACCTCTGCAAGTTCACGCTTAATAAAATCTATATCTTCATGATATATCTTTACATCCGCTAATCCCCGATACCAGCCATCAGTGTCAAAACACACTTCTCGACGTTCAGCGCTTACCAGTATATTATTTATTTTCTCATATCTCAATATTTGCCATCCTGCGTCATCGCATTTGGCAATTAATCGTTTATTTGTGAACATGTACGTCCATTTAATCTCCTTATGCTCTTGCATATATACTTGTCTATATATATATCCCCAAAAAAAGTCATTACATACTCATCATCATCTAAAAGGGGTACGAGATATTCATAATCAAGCAAACTGTCGTCTGGTCCCGAAACCTCTATTCCAAACAGTCCTGTTGTCATCTTATGTTCCACATTTTCATGATAATATGCAAACATTTCCTCTGCTGTACGCATTTTTCTCATCTCATCCACCATTCCTTTCCCACATCTGCATTAGCATCAGTTTTCACTATACCTATTATAACATACTTTCTTGAACCTGTTGCACTAAATTACGGATTCTCTTAACGCAATTCTCCCCCTTTCTTTTCCCCACTCTATATACCTTCCGCATATCAACAGCGACAGCCACCTTATAGCTACTCTTTGAAAAATCTCTTAACCTTCCTGACACAGACTCCAAGGTCGGCGTTACCTGATCGTCCAAAGATATAGATGCGTTATACTCGGTCTGTACAAATTCATTCAGCAATCGTTCTGTGGTCTCCATTGCCTTTTGATACTTTTTCATTTTTGCAGGTAGTTTGCCAAATTCGCTGCTATAGGCTTGTAAAATCGTTACATCCTGTTTTGTAATCTCCCTCATATTCTCTCCTTCCTTTTTCCCATATAAAAAACGCCCGCCGGCGTTTCTATAAATCTAATAGTTTCTTTTTCTTTTGCTGAAACTCTTCCGCAGTAATAATCCCATCGTCCCAGAGTTCCTTGAACTTACGTATCTCATCAGCAGGGCTGATAATCAACTTCTCTTTCCTCATTTCTTTTTCATGCATTTCTCTGATATATGGCATTACCTCTGCAAGTTCACGCATAATAAAGTCTGTATCTTCTGGATATATGCATACATCCGCTAATCCCCGATACCAGCCATCAGTGTCAAAATACACTTCATTATATTTAGCGTTCACCAGTATATCATTTATCTGCTTATACCTCAATATTTTCCAACCTATCTCAGTGCTCTTGGAAATCAATCGTTTATTCGTAAATATATATATATCTTATTCCTTTATGTTCTTGCGTATATACTGGTCTATATATATATCCCCAAAAAAAGTCATTACATACTCATCATCATCTAAAAGTGATACAAGATATTCATAATGAAACAAACTGTCGTCTGGTCCCGAAACCTCTATTCCAAACAGCCCTGCTTTCTTCTTATGTTCCACATTTTCATGATAATATGCAAACATTTCCTCTGCTGTACGCATTTTCCTCATCTCATCCACCGTTCCTTTCCCACACCTGCATTAGCATCAGTTTTTCACTGTACACATTATAGCATACTTTCTTGAACCTGTTGCACAAAATTATCGCTATCCCCCATTCTTTTCTCTACTCTATATACTTTCCGCATATCGACAGAGACAGCTACTTTATAGCTACTTTTCGAAAAATCTCTTAACCTTCCTGACACAGACTCCAAAACCGGTGTTATCTGATCATCAAGAAAAATAGACGCAGTATATTCCGTCTGTACAAATTCATTCAGCAATCGCTCTGTGGTCTCCATCGCCTTTTGATACTTTTTCATTTTTGCAGGTAATTTTCCAAACTCACTGCTGTAGGTTTGTAAAATCGTTACATCCTGTTTTGTAATTCCTATTCCTTTCCTCATTTTCTCTCCTTTCTTTTCCCCATAGAAAAAACGCCCGCCGGCGTTTATAGGTTTAATAATTCTTTTTTCTTTTTTTGAAATTCTTCTTCGGTAATAATCCCCTCATCTAAAAGTTCTTTAAACTTTCGTATTTCAGTGATAGGACTAGCTGTACTTGGTTCCTTTTTTTCGGATGTGTTTCTTTGCTGAATTAAAGGTAAAACTCTTTTCTCCAGCTCATTTATAGATTCTTCTCTATAACAAATACACCGTTCTTCTTTATTATTATATTTAATTATTATTGTATTATCATTTATTTTCATTTCAACGATATCATTGTACATTATGTTCTTGAAAAAGCTTTCGAATGCAGTTAATGGTGAAAAAATTTGCTTTTCTGCACCAAATAGTATTCTTTTTTCTGTAAATGCATAGAACACATTCCATTGCACCCTTTCAACTATTCGTTTCCCCTCAAAACAATGAATTACATACTCATCGGGCTCCAGCGATTCCTCAACGGCTCTCATTATGTCTACACACTTTGGAATTGTTTTATGATAATAACAAAAATACCGACTCATCTCCACACTACTTTTCATTTTTTTTGGCACCTCACTACCTGTTACTTTCATCAAGATATCGGTAAGTCCCATGGTCGACCTCTCTTTCTTTTCAACAAACATCATGATTTTTTATTATGCCTATTATACCATATTTTCGAAATGAACGTATACAGAAAATAGCTAAATAGTTCCGCCTTTTTCGGCACCACATATCCTCCACCATAGCCTGGCTGCAGCTGCATACTTCTAATTTTTCTTTCTGCTGCAGAAATATCTGTATATACCTTCCACATGTCGACAGAGACAGAGACCTTGTAGCTACTCTTTGAAAAATCTCTTAATCTTCCTGACACAGACTCCAAGACCGGTGTTACGTGATCGTCCAGAAATATAGATGCGGTATACTCCATCTGTGCAAATTCATTCAGCAATCGCTCTGTGGTCTCCATCACCTTTTGATACTTTTTCATTTTTGCAGGTAGTTTGCCAAACTCGCTGCTGTAGGCTTGTAAAATCGTTACATCCTGTTTCGTAATTCCTATTTCTTTCCTCATATTCTTTCCTTCCTTTTCCCATAGAAAAAACGCCCGCAGGCGTTTCCTCTTTGCTTATTAATCTACATATTTGAACTTTAACAGTTCTCTCTTCCTATCCTCGAATTCTTCCTCCGTAATAATCCCATCGTCACAAAGTTCCTTAAATCTTCGAATCTCCTCGGCGGGGCTTCCCAAAAACTTTTTTTTCTGTGCTTCCTTTTCCTGCATTTCTCTGATATATGGCATTATCTTTTCGATCTCATGTTGTGTGAATTCCAAATTTTCTTTTTCTGCGCGTACATCAGAAAATCCCCTATACCAACCCTCTATATTAAAAAAGATTTCGGTTTTATCTGGAACAAAGATTATATTTTTTAAACTGGTATAATCAATTGCTTCTACTCCATCCTCGTTACAACAGATTGCTATCATTTGTTTGTTAGTAAATATATATATCCATCGCATATATTCATTTGTCGCATATACATATTTAACTATGTATATATATCCCCCAAAAAATGAAATTACATATTCATCCGGTTCTAAAAAAAACTCAGCAAGTTTAAAATCACCCCGTCTTTCATCATCAAACACTGGCAAACTTGTATCAAAAAACCTTTTTTCTTTTCTGGGTCTTTATGTTCATGATAATATGCAAACATCTCCTCTGCTGTACGCATTTTTCTCATCTCATCCACCGTTCCTTTCCCACACCTGCATTAGCATCAGTTTTTCACTATACACATTATAGCATACTTTCTTGAACCTGTTGCACAAAATTATGGATTCTCTTAACGCAATTCCCCCCTTTCTTTTCCCCTCTCTATATATCCGCCACATGCAGCCAAAGACAGACACCTTATAGCTACTCTTCAAAAAATCTCTTAACCTTCCTAACACAGACTCCAAAACCGGCGTTACCTGATCGTCCAGAAAAATAGACGCAGTATACTCTATCTGTGCAAATTCATTGAGCAATCGCTCTGTGGTCTCCATCACCTTTTGATACTTTTTCATTTTTGCAGGTAGTTTACCAAACTCACTGCTGTAGGCTTGCAAAATCGTTACATCCTGTTTTGTAATTCCTGTTTCTTTTCTCATATTCTCTCCTTCCTTTTTCCCATAGAAAAAACGCCCGCAGGCGTTTCTATAAATCTAATAGCGTCTTTTTCTTTTGCTGAAACTCTTCCGCAGTGATAATCCCATCGTCCCAGAGTTCCTTGAACTTACGTATCTCATCAGCAGAGCTGACAATCAACTTCTCTTTCCTCATTTCCTTTTCGTGCATTTCTCTGATATATGGCATTATCTTTTCAATCTCACGTTGTGTGAATTCCAAATTTTCTTTTTCTGCGCGTACATCAGAAAATCCCCTATACCAACCCTCTATATTAAAAAAGATTTCGGTTTTATCTGGAATAAAGATTATATTTTTTAACTTGGTATAGTCGACCTCTGCCATCCCGTACTCATCACAACAAATTCCAATTATTCGATTATTTGTCAATATATATATCCATCTTTTGTCCTTATTCCCAGACATGTCATATATATATATATATATATGTATGCCCAAAAAAACGAAAGAATATATTCATCCGACTCTAAAATAAACTCTGCAAGTTTTAAATCTCGCCATCTATCGTCATCTGATACGTTTTTAGCAAAAAGACCTTTTTTCTTTTCTGGGTCTTTATGTTCATGATAATATGCAAACATCTCCTCTGCTGTACGCATTTTTCTCATCTCATCCACCATTCCTTTCCCACACCTGCATTAGAGTCCGTTTTCCACTGTACACATTATATCATACTTTCTTGAACCTGTTGCACAAAATTATGGATTCTCTTAACGCAATTCCCCCCTTTCTTTTCCCCCTCTATATATCCGCCACATGTAGCCAAAGACAGCCACCTTATAACTACTCTTCAAAAAATCTCTTAACCTTCCTAACACAGACTCCAAAACCGGCGTTACCTGCTCATCTAAAAATATAGATGCGGTATACTCCGTCTGTGCAAATTCATTCAGCAATCGCTCTGTGGTCTCCATTTGATTACCCGCTCTTCAATCTTTGCAAGTACATTGCTTGCCTTATCATTCACATACATTTCAATGCAACTGCTTACATTCGTATACTTTTGTATACGATTTTCAGTTTGATTCAAATACTCCAATCCCTGATTATTTAAGTTTTTTAACTGCGTCAATCTTTTCTCCATCTGCTTCTCAGCCTGCTCCAAATTCTTCATCGACTTTTCATCATAACATTCAATATATATATTTTTTCGTCATGCTAACCTCCTTTTGCAAAATAAAAAACACCTCTGCCGGTGTCTTTTATGTTCTTAGCTTTTTATTATTTTATAGTGCAAGTACAAGTAAATATACCATACTTCCTATCGTAACCACTGTTGTTGCCAAAGCAATCCACATTGCAATATCGCCCCAAATTTTCAATATCTTATATTTCTTGTCCAATTTATCTAATTGCTCTTTTTCAATCTTCCACATAATTTTCTCCCTTGCTTTCAAGAAAAACATCCACCACGCATGATTTTTTCGAGTGTTCTATGGAAGTTCATCTACAATTCCATAATGATAAAGTATTAAATGTATGAAAATTATAGCAACTGGTAGCTGTATTATCGCCCCTACCGTAAACGTCACCGCTCTAATCACAATTGCCTTTTTATCATTGCTCTGCACGGCCTTGTCGAACTTTTTCTCATAGGCATAAGTCGGTTCTTCCGGGATGTCTTCAAAATAATCTGTACAGATCATCGCAGGGTTTAGCAACCTGTCTTTTTGCGCTTGAAATTCTGCCTGCGTCATAACTCCATCATCAGTCAGTTTTTTCAGCTTTGCGAGTTCATCCGCCACACTTCCGGAAAAGTTTACGCTTTGCCTTTGCTCCTGATTCTTCTGCTGAATGATTGGTATAATTTCTGCCAGTCCCTTCTGGACACCAGTTACATCACCCTTGAGCACTTCTACATTCGGCTCCCACTTTGTCGCATCAATCACAACACTTCGTCCTGCCGCCGTAACATTATGAAGATCTCTATAATCAATCGACCTGACAATTTCTCCTGTCAAATGTTTCTGCCCTATAATCAGCCTTCTATTAGTAAATACGTATGCAAAATTTCCGTCTGTCATCATTCTGACATTATTCTGCAGCCCCTGAAAACAGAATACCGCATACTCATCCGGCTGCAAATGTTTTGCCACAAGATAAAAATGCGCTTTTTCATAAAACAAATCGTTTGCAAAGCAAAACTGCCACATTTCTTCTGCCGTCCGCATTCTACGCATACTAGCTTCTCCTTCTTATTCAGCATTATGTGCAAATCTTCACTATACACATTATAGCACACTTTCCTATCCCTGTTGCACACAAATCGGACAACGATTGATAAAATCTTTCCAACAAAAAGACGGCAACCCCTTCTGCGTATGCCGTCCTTTTCCTGTCTCTATTCCTCTTCCTTTTTCCCAAAGCTGCTGACTTTAACAGGGACGAAACCTTCTTCGATTGCTAGAAGATCCGACGCCATCATAAAAGTTCGTTCGCCAGGAAACACCGGCTGCTGACAGGTACGAAGCCCCATCAGAATACCGGGTTCTTTATTGTGATTCTGATAAGCGAAGTGAAGCCACTGCGCCAGTCCGCTTATCTTGATGAGTTTTTTGCGTATTCCTCATCACTGATTTCTTAATTGGGACGACTATCATGCACAGAATCCTGCGCCTCCTGCTGCCGGTGTATTGGCAAACTGTCCTTTAAATGCCGCGTTGAATACACCTGCGATTTCTTCGCTGATTGCCTCTTTGTTTTCCCGGATGGTTTTAACCAGCGACTGTCCGTCTTTGGCTTCTACTTTGATTTCTACACCGCCGACTTCTACTGCGACCGGCATACTGCTGCCGCTTCCGCTGAGACTTCCGATACTGCCGCCTACGATACCGCCCGCTGCAAAACCCTTCGGCGAAAAGCCCGGCGCTTCCAGATAACCGCCGACCTGGTTGAAAAGCTGCAGCGCCCGCTTTCTTCTGTGCTTACCCAGCGGAATAATCGCCTCCGGCGTACCCTCTTCTGCCACTGTAATCAGCTGGGCGCCGCCGTGAACGTAACCGCCTTCTGCGAAAGCCGGAGCGATGATGCCGCCGCGGTATTCCGAAAGTGGTGATAACGTTGGTGGGGCAGCTCCAAATATTTTATGTCCTGTAACATATACATCTACCGGCGCTGTGATAAACTCTGGAATCCCAAAATCTTCTGCTGTAATATTAATCTGTTCTTCTATTACTTTTTCTCCATCAATCAGCAATTCTGTTGGAACTGTTGCTGTGCCTCCTGTCTCCTGCGAACTAGCTACAGGCTGCTGCGCTGCCCCCGCCAGATAATTATAATTTTCAGACTGAAAGACTCCATTTGCATTATCACTGAACCAATTCAATGCTTTATCATCAGCAAGATACGCATAAAAATCCATTTGACGTAAATACTCTTGTGCCTCTCTGGGAGCATTCAAGCCTGCTCCTTCATATAAGCTTACTATTTCCAATACTTTTTGCGTCATATCCGACATGCTGTCAACATATTCACCGACAGCCGCTCTGGTTTCTTCATCTGCACGCAACGCATTTCCCTGATCTCTTATTTCCTTAAAATCCTCTATGCCAAATTGACCTGCTTTAATTTTTTTGTACATCGGTTCTATAGAAGTCATTGACTCCCCAAGTTCATCCTGAAAGCGATCAGTGAATTCATCAAGCATTGTCTCTGCAACATTCATATAAAGATCTTTCTTCTCCGCATATAAACCTTCGTTTCCATCTTCCGCTTTTCCCAACAATAATTGTCTTCTCTCATCCGCATTCAAGTCTGGCGCAACACTGGCATACAAATTGTCGAGTACAGCAGCCTGTTCATCCGCACTGCCAATTCCTGTAGTAATTACATTCTGAAAAGATTCCCAGTTCATGCTTTTTATACTTCCTGTTGGTATCCCATCTAAACCAGCTTTAAATTCATTAGGCTTATCTTCTGCAAGGGTTCTTTGGTTTTCTATATTTGTCATGATTTCATCAATTTTGCTTTTTTCAGATTCGCTAATTATTCCATCTTGCAGAGACTTGTTAATCTCATCGTCCAGTTGTTTAATCAGGTTCTCAGTTTCCTCTATTTGCGCCTCGTACTTCTTACCCAGTGCGTCAATTAATATGTCCCCTGTATCTGAGTCTCCTGTGATTGCATGAATTGCCTCAATCCCAGCATACTGTTTTTCTCTCAGAAAGGAAAGCTGCTGCTGTCCATAATCAACAGTTTGTTCTTTTAACACACTCTGTTCTCCCGCATCTAAATGCCCTGTCGATGCCATCCACAGACTTTTATCCATCGTATAGTCCCCTTGCTGCAAGCTTTGGTATGCATCACCAAGCTCATTTATCGCAGCATTAGCGTTGTAAATTCTTGCCGTCTGCGACGGATCGAATAATCCTGCTACTACCTGGGAAAGCTGTTCTGCCGAAAGTGCGATATCACCAAATTTCTCATCCAGCCTTATCTTTGCAAGTTCTTCCTGTTCTTGCTTAAATTTTTCCAGACGTGCCGCTGCTTCAGATGAAATTGCCGCGTTTTTCATCGCACCCAACTTCCCGCCGCTCATAAACTCCGAAATGGGATCGCTAAGATATTCTCCCGCCAGATATCCCAGTCCTGCGCCCGCTGCTGCGCCAACGGGACCGAACAAAGATCCCAGCGCCGCGCCAGCCTTCATACCACCAAAGGATCCTGCCATGATAGTGGCGCCTTCAAAAATTTTTGAAGTTCTGTCGTAATCGTTACCTGCGGCAAACATTCCTTCGGCAATCCTAGCGCCGCCGTCCAGCATGCCGATAGCAGAAATGCCGGTAGAGATAGATTTTTCACTAATACTTTGTATATGAGCGCGAATTTTTTTATTATCTAATAAAGTTTTATAGTTCCCATACAACGCCCCCACGGTCGCACCACCAAAGAACAGTTCTTCTAAGATGTTTCCATCCTTCGCTTCCGGAACCGCCTGGGTTCTTTCCCACACTGCCCTGCTTCCGGTATAGGACTTTGACTGCCGTCCGCCGCCTTGTACATAGCGAATCCGCGGCTGTACGGTATATGTCCCTGCCGTCAGATTTTGCAGTCTCCGTTCAAACAGATTCAGTCCCTGCATCGCCTCATCCATATCGATATAGAAACTGACTCTGCAGGATTTCTGCGAAAAGCTGTCTGCAAATCGATCCAGATTCTTCAGCGTCTTTTCAGTTTGCTCCAGCGTTTCCACAAAACTCCGCGTTTCATGGTCTGCCTCTATCACAGCTTTGCTGTAGCTTTTTATGGACGTTTTGTCCATTTCAATAATTACCTTTTTGCTCATTTCCCTTCTCCTCCTTTATTTTTTCCAAAAGAAAAACGCCCGCAGGCGTTTTTACAAATCCAATAATTTCTTTTTCTTCTGCTCAAACTCTTCCTCAGTGATAATTCCATCGTCCCAGAGCTGTTTAAACTTGCGTATCTCGTCGGCAGGGCTTAGAAAGCGGTTTCTTTTTTGCAGCATTTTTTCTCGCTCTTCCCAAATAAAAGGCATGACCTTTTCTAATTCTTTCTTGATGATTTCAGCAAGCTGATTACTTTTTACAAATATACGAGATAAGCTCATATAATAAGTATCAACTTCAATAATAATACTTTTTTCCTCAACAGTCATGTCGCCTATTTTTTCCCATCTAATACTTTCTATCCCATCACAATACATTCCAACTGTAATAATTCGTTTGTTTGTCAAAAAATACATATATCTTTCATCTGACTCCATATGCGCATATATATATATATATATATATATATATATGCGCTGAATATTGTCAAGCAATATTCATCTGGCTCTAATAATGATTCTGCACTTTTATACGGCTGTAAAGGTTCATCTAAAACCCATTTCTCCAAAAAAGACCCTTTGCCTTTTTCCATTTCGCAGTAATACTCGTACATCTCTTCTGCAGTTCGCATTTTTCTTAGTTCTGTCATAATATATCCTTTCTATCATCAACCACTCATTATTTCTTTTATGCCCTACATTATAGCATATTTGTCGGGACAATTTATACCTAATTCGCTAATTTTAATCCATCTCCCTTTTCCTCCTTTATTTTTTCCAAAAGAAAAACGCCCGCAGGCGTTTTATAAATCCAATAATTTCTTTTTCTTCTGTTGGAACTCTTCTTCTGTAATAATCCCATCGTCACAAAGCTCCTTGAATTTTCGTATCTCATCGGCAGGACTTAGAAAACGGATTCTTTCTTGTAACAGCTTCTCTCGCTCTTTCCAAATGAAGGGCATAACCTTTTCTAATTCTTTTTCGATAATTTCAGAGTCTTGCATATTTGTTACAAATACTCCCGCAAAACCGGGAAGATAAACATCCGCTTCAATAATAAAATTTTCATCTTTTATAGTAAATCGTTCTATTCGCTCCCATCCAATGCTTTCCACTCCATTCAAATAAATGCTAGCTGCAAGAATTCTTTTATTTGTTAATACATATACCCACGTATCTTTCTCTGATACCTGTATATATATATATATATATGCGCGAAAAGTGGTCAGACAATATTCATCCGCTTCTAAAAGTGCTTCTATTCTTTTGTATTGCCTTAAAGGATCTGGTTCCAATACTTTTCTACCTAAAACAGACGTTCCCGGTTTAACATCTTTCCCCATTTCACAATAGTATTCATACATTTCTTCCGCCGTACGCATTTTTCTAAGCTCTGTCATTATATACTTCCTTCCTCGTATTATCACTTCTTTCTACTATGTACATTATAGCACACTTTCGAGGATAGCTTGCACATCAATTCTTTAAATTTTCATCCGTTTCCTTTTCCTCCTTTATTTTCCCAAAAGAAAAACGCCCGCAGGCGTTTTTACAAATCCAATAATTTCTTTTTCTTCTGTTGAAACTCTTCCTCAGTGATAATTCCATCGTCCCAGAGCTGCTTAAACTTGCGTATCTCGTCGGCAGGGCTTACAGAAGCGTTTCTTTTTTGCAGCTGCTTCTTTCGCACTTTCCTAATAAAAGGTATAACCTTTTCTAATTCTTTTTCGATAAATTCAGAGTCTTCCATTGCTCTAACAAATACACGAGACATACTCATACGATATACATCCGCTTCAATAATAACATCTGTTCCAGTAATGTAAACACTTTCTATATTTTCCCATCTAATGCTTTCTGCCCCGTAAGTATCAATACAAATACTCATAATCCTATTATTCGTTAATATATATCCATTTTTCAGAATTATATCCGGTATCATATATATATGCACGGAATGTGGTTAAGAAATATTCATCCGTCTCTAAAAGATTTTCCACCCTTTTATATGGTTCCAAAGGATCCATGAATAATCTCTTTCTGTCTAAATCAGATGTTCCTGGTTTAATGTCTTTTCTGACTTCGCAGTAGTACTCGTACAGTTCTTCTGCGGTTCGCATTTTTCTGATTTCTGTCATGATATATCCTTTCCTTATCAGTTCTCAGCTTTCTACCATACACATTATAGCATACTTTCTTGAACCTGTTGCACACAAATCGGACAGCTATTAATAAAATCTTTCCAGCAAAAAGACGGCAACCCCTTCTGCGTATGCCGTCCTTTTCCTATCTCTATTCCCCTTCTTTTTTCCCAAAGCTGCTGACTTTGATGGGTACGAAACCCTCTTCGATTGCCAAAAGGTCCGACGCCATCATAAAAGTTCGTTCGCCGGGAGATACCGGCTGCTGACAGGTACGAAGCCCCATCAGAATACCGGGTTCTTTATTGTGATTCTGATAAGCGAAGTGAAGCCACTGCGCCAGTCCGCTTATCTTGATGAGTTTTTTATGTATTCCTCATCGCTGACTTCTTCCTCATCGATTGGTCCAAACATTCCGCTGATACTGTAAATCAGATTAACAAGCTGTGTTTTTTCTCCAGCGACTAAAAGTGAATTAACGCATTCAACCGGTTTCAAATGCCCCAGCTTTTTCATGACTGCAGAATTTCCCCAAATTTTTTCTCTGTCATTCTCTGTAGTTCCTAAATAAATCACCCAGGAGTTAAACATGCTACTATCCATCTCGCCTCTTACTTTTGGCAGTTTCTTGCCCTGTGGATTTTCATAGTATTTAGATGCTTTCTTTCTGGCAAAAGCAATATCATCCTCAGATACCGGATGTAAATGCACCGTAAAATACAGCTTGCCCTTTCTTCTGATTTCCACCTCTTTCACCATTTCAGGTGCCTGCTGGTATTCCGCCGCCGCAAGGAGCGAGCTAACCAGATCATACTCATCCTCTTTCTCAATTTTCTCCGCAACTTTTGCGGGAATTTCCGGATCGGTGACCGGTGTAATGTAGGTACTTCTCATCGTTTCCTGTGTGTTGTTTTCCATCTTTTCTTTTCCCCTTCCGTACAATTTTTAGATGAAGGGCGGGTGCCCCTAAAGCCGCCGCCCTCCTGCATATAGCCGATTGAGCCTCGATTATTAGCCCTTGAACCACTCCGGCGTGGAATTGATTCTGTAAGACTGATTTCTCTTGATGATTTCACCCGGCGTCAACGTCATCAAATCAAATTCTCCATCCGGAATACAATCCTCGATTGTAAGCTGCTGCTGCGTTCCGTCCGGCTTGTTGGCGCTGGCTCTGAATGTGAAGCTAATATTTTTTCCATTCTTTGCCGCTGCCAGCAGCGGCTCCATAATCACATCATCTCGAACCACTGCCTCTGTAAAGGTCAGCGTATAGGATACATCGCCCGGTACACTGAACTTCTGGTAAGAGCCCACCGGTTGATAATCCAGATTGGTATAGTTTGCCTTGACAGAATAGGTATCAATTTCTAAAAGTTCCACAGGCTGATCATCTACAGAAAGAAACAGCTTTCCGTCCTTTCCTGTCATAAGATTTTTTACAAGTGTTTTCTGATCTAACATATCTTTTCCCCTTTCGTTATTTCACGTAAATTTTATGCAGTCTGCACATTGCTGAATCTATAGTGCAGATAGATTTTTTCCAGCGTGTCGATATCGTCTACTTCAACGATAAACCAAGCGCTGTCACTGGTCTGCGGATTATCCGCATCCAGCGTAAAGCTGCCGCCCGGCATAATTTTCTTTTCTCCTGCCATGTCGTTGAGAAGACGCATACCGCTCTGTACCACATCGGCAATGCCATCGCTGTCGCAGCTTACCTTTCCGACTTTTTTCTCCATCATGATGTGAAGTCTGCGCATCAGTTCATTTCTGACCTTCGTGCGTTTCAGTTTCTTCCAGCCCGCATCCTGGCTCTCGTCAAGCGTTACCAGTGTCGTTACGCCGGAGTCAAACCAAACCAGACCGTCGGCACTTCTGGAAAGCAGCACAAGACCATTTTTAATAGCTTCCTCGTACTGGGTGCCGGTAAAACGTTCCGTCACATCTCCCGCGCCTCGCAGACTTTTATGTACGATGCTCTGGTTTGCCGGTGTTGCGGCGACTGCACCTGCCAGATGAGCTGCTGCGAAAATCGCTGGTGCTGCGATGCCGGTCAAATCTGTATAGGTATTGCCGATCATGGCAATCTGTCCGTGATTCTTTGCCGCCGCGGCTGCCATTCTGTCAGCAAGCGGTTTTGTCACATCAGCACTCATCACCGCAATTGGGAATTTTCCGGTCTTTACTACGTCTTCTACATACGCTGCCAGCACGTTCTGTACGCCGTCAGCGTTGCTATCGCAGCAGATGACATTATAGTAGTACGGTTCCAGTGCCTGGCATCCTTCCAGATAACTGTCAGCCGTCGTGGCAGGATCTGTACCGCCGCTGAGTACCGCCTCAAATTCCTCCACCGCACCGGTTTTGCCCTGTTCTGCAGTTACATAAGCACTTGCCTTTAACGCCTCTGCCAAAGCTGCCGCTTCACCGGTTTCGTCTGCCGCAAAGGTGTAAACTTCTTTTACTTTATTGCCTGCGATAATCAGACACTGTTTCTGCTTGCCGCCAGGCAGCGCCAGCACTTTTACCTTAATCGGCAGCGCGCCTTCATACTTTGCGGTAAGTACGACGTTATCCCCCTGAGTCAAGGTCGCCTTGGTGCCGCCGGTGCCCGCTCTATACACATACACCGTGTTTACGCCCTCCGCAAACATAATTTCTGCCATCGCTGCGCCGTCGCAATCACCGTACGCCTCTAAAAGGTCTGCCGCGCTGCTGAACGCAGATACCTGTCCGCAGGGACCCCATGATGCTTTCATCACCAGTGCGGCAATGCCGTTGACTGCGCCTACTTCCTCCGTACCCCGGTTTGAGTAACGATAATACACATCCGGTCTAACTTTCATTTCTCCTTCTCTAAAAATCTGTGCCATTTACTTTACCTCCTTTTGTTTAAACGTTTCAATTATTTTTCTGGCATCTTCCTCTGTATACGTCTCCTGACCCGCTGTCACAAGGGCTGCTTTTACCAGCACCGGATTGCTTCCGAATACGCCAGCAGCCTCTGCCAGTTGGGCGATCGTATATACAGATTTACTTTTTTTGGTTTTCATTCTCTACTCCCTTTCTTTCATTGCTACTGCTACATGCTGCAGAATTTCGCTGCTTTGACCCGCCGCAATCACCGGATAGATGGCTTCTACGGCAAGCTGTCCTGCCTGCACCGCATCCTGCGCCAGATCGAGTCCCTGGGTGTCTCCCACGATGACAAAACTTTCTTCGTCCGCAATGCGTCCTTCCTCAAGTAATGCGTGTTCGATTAAAAGCGCCATGGCGCCCGCTTCGGCGATGCTGCCAGGAATGATTACATGACATTGTACCTTTGCGCTACGCCACATGCTGCCCTTGCCGCCTGCAAGACTTTCACACTTTCCCGTTTTGGCAAGACGCCAGTAGACTGCCGGTTTTTGCTGCGTCGGACGAAATGCCTGCGGCAGCAAACTGTCGTCATATCCAAGCAAATATGCGGATCTACCGATAACCTGCGGTAAATTCTCTTTGCTCCATGCACTAAGCAATGCCGCCGGACTTTCCGGCAAAAGGCACTGGTCAGGATATTCATAAACCGAAAAGGTTATGACTGCCCGCTGCAGGTTTTCCGCTGTTTCTTCCTGCTTTTCCAAAGCCGGCTGTTCGGCTTTTGAGAAGTGCATAGAATAGACGTGTCTTTCTTCGGCAAAGAACCAGCCATCCAGACGCTCCCGCACCGTATCCATAAATACATATATATTGCTGTCTGACTCTGCCAGAAGTTCTGCGGTCAGAAAGTTCTTTCCCTCTCTGGCAGCATCTTCCTGCAGTTGCAGATGCAGAAGCAATTGCCCATAGTGACTGCCCGCACTCCATGCTGCGTCACTTTCTTTGGGCGCGACGTCTGCAAATACTGCCGGCTTTCCTGCATACTGTGCAAGATACGTCTGCAGTGCAGTGTCTGTCTGCAGATGTTCCAGTATCAAATTGATCATCATACTTTCCTCCTTTCTCCGTGTATCGGATTTTTTCACTGTACACATCCTAGCACATTTTTATGTACCCGATGCACACTCTTTCGATTACACCAAATCCAATTCTTCCGCTACCAATCTGATAAAGTCTCCCTGCCACTTTCCCGCGATGTTCCGATGGCAGGGTACCTTCATTGCAGCGCCTGCAACAGTATGAGACTGTTTCCAGTACACCATGTCGATAACCTTCAGACGGTCAGCAGCAGTTTTTGGATGGGTCAGACGTGTTTTTAAAATCGCGTTGCTAACGGCATCGTATTTTCTCTGCTGCTTCGGCGGCAAATCGTGAATGACGCAATCCTGCGTTGGATTGGCAGTTTTTCTGCCTGTACTGGGTTCCAGCGTCGCACAAAGCCTCGGTGAAAGCGGCGTCGCCAGTTCTTTTTCCAGCACAGGATATTCTTTGATAATGGACTTTACATAATGCCAATACGGCTCTCTTGCCCTTCCCATAAGATAGACCTCCTTTTGCATTTTCTTGCATTTTATGCAAGTTTATAATGAAAAAAATACTGTATCGCCAAATCTTGCGTTTTATGCAAGTTTTGGTATGTGCCTACTTTATCATACGAACATACGTTTGTCAATAGCTTTTTAGAAAGTTTTTTTGCATAAAATGCAAGTTTTTGGGTTGCGAAAAAAGAACATATGTGCTAAAATTTTTATATCAGAGGAAATATCAAGAAAGTCATGCTGTCGCCCAAATACGGCACAGCCGTCTTTCTTTTAGGAGGCCCCATGCATCATTCCACTACATTGAAAGAACTTCGCAAATCCCGCGGGTATACGCTTTTGGACATCGCACGGAAAATGGGCGTATCAGAAGGTACCGTGCAGCGCTGGGAGTCCGGCAATATCAGGAATATGAAGTACGATAATATTGTCAAACTGGCAGAACTTCTGGATGTAACCCCCGCTGTACTGATGGGCTGGCAGACAGAGCCGGCACAGAATACGCAGCATCAGACAGAAGAAGTGCACACCATTGCTGCCCATCATGATGGGACGGAATGGACCGAAGAAGAACTAGACGAAATCGAAGCATTCAAGAAATATATACTATCGAAACGCAAGAAGAAATAACCTTGATTTGCATTTTAGCAGCATGTATGTTTGCAGTGGAGCAATCCTTTGCATATAGGTAAACTCGCCTGCTTTTCTGCAAAAAAGGGATCGCGAGGTGATAACTTTGAGTAAAAATCTTATGAGCAAATACGAAGATTTAATTGGTGAATACGAAGATATGCTGGATATTGAGGAACATTCCATGTGCCACGAAGGACTCTATGGTGACGATACGATTTGGATTAACAAGGAACTTCCAGAACAGCGAAAGGCTTGTATTTTAGCGGAAGAATTAGGACATTATGAAACTTCTGTCGGCAACATACTGGATTTGAACGATTTAAACAACGCCAAGCAGGAGCGTGCTGCCAGACTCTGGGCATACAACAAGTTGATTCCACTAGAACATATTAAAGAAGCCTGCAGAAACGGCTGCACCGACATTTACGAAATAGCAGAATATCTGGATATTGATGAGGCTTTTCTCAGAGAGTCTATCATCTGTTACGAATCTAAGTATGGTGATATTTGGCAAGAGGAGAAACAGCAGGCACTTGCAGATGCTCTTTTGAACTACACTCGCAATGCTGACATCGATACACTGGAATAGTTTCAAGGAATTGTATTGCCTGATAATATTAGGAGATGAATTTAGAATATATGGACGAATTTGTACGCGTATTACTTTTGAACCTTCCCGTGGAAATTGACGGACGCACAGTCATTTGCGCTGATGACACCTATATCATCATGATCAATGCCAGGTTTAGTCATGAACGTCAATGTCAGATTTATGACCGCGAGATTGGTTATATTGATAACCACCAGCTACATATGATGATTCCAGCCTCGGCTTTGGAAGGACTTACAGACTTTGCGCAAGTGGTTTAGAAAGTGATGCAGGAATTTCTAAGAAACTCTTGTATCACTTTTATTTTTTGCGAGTATATTTGTCAAGAAAAGCAAAAAAACGTCCGCAGGCGTTTTACAAAATTTTCGATTTTTACAGCTTCCGCACCTGATACATCTCATTGAGTACTTCAGAATTTGCCGGAAAGTAGTCCATAATGTTCCAATACCCCACTCCCGCCAAATCATACTCTTCAACCAGCGCCAGCTTTGCACGAATGCTGCGAATGTCTTCAAACCAGACTACGTGCTTATTTCCAGCCGAATCAAAATAGGTGAAATACGGCGCCTGCGAAAGTTGGTCATAAATTACTTCCGCGCCATAATATTGCGCCCGCCAGAAAGCCCCTTCACTGGACATTTTTTCTGCCCGAGTTTCTCCTTTGACAAAGGGGAGTTTCCAATCATAACCGTAATTAGGCATGCCCATCAGAATTTTTTCCCTTGGAATTTCACTGACCGCGTAGTCCAGCACTTTCCGCACCTGATTGATTGGCGAAACCGCCATAGGCGGTCCGTACGTGTAGCCCCACTCATAGGTCATAATCAGCGCATAATCCACAATTTCCCCAATCTGCCTGTAATCATGCCCCTGATAAATGCTTCCCTGCTGCGCATCGGAAGTCTTAGGTGCCAAAGCCGCCGTTACATAGTAGCCCTGCGGTCCCAGCAATTCTTTCGTCTGTCGAATCAATTCTACATAGTCCTGCCTATTTTCCACTGGTACAAACTCAAAGTCAAAATCTATCCCTGCGAGTCCTTTTCTTTGAATCGTCTGCAAGATGTTGTTTACCAAATTTGTGCGTGCCTGCGGATTCGAAAGTAAAATGCCTGCGGTTACATCATTAAAAGTTCCCGACTCGTCCAAGGGTGTCAGCACCATCATCGGTTTTACCCCTGCAGTGTATGCTGCCTGAATCAGGTTCTCGTCGTTCAAATCCACAACACCGCCCTCTGCAGTGATTCCATAGCTGAAATTTCCCAGAAAGGTCAAATCCGACAGCCAGGAAGAAAGTACCCATGGCTCAATAGACGGATAAGCATAGCCGCTCACAACAATTATTTTCATTTATAAGCCCCCATTCTCATATTACAGAATACGGAGCCGGGCATCTTTTTAGAACTCCTGCAGCACAGCAAATTCCATTCCCGCTTCACCAGTCACGCCGCAATAAATTTCCTCAGTAAAGCGTCCAACCCCAAAATAGTGCGTCAGCATTTGTTTTGCCGTTACGGGCATTTCCAACTCTAAAACGTCCTTTATAGGAATCCAACGCAGTATGCCCTCGTCTGTACATTCATTTACAGCCGCGCCTTCCCTTAGCTTTGCAAAGAAATAGTAATTCTGTCTGATTTCTCCATTTTTTAGCCGCAAAGTTACATATCGCATTTCTACAGAAGTAATATCGCTTTCACAAAGCCCTGCTTCTTCTTGTAATTCCCGCAGCATACAGGCTCTTGGCTTATTCAGTTCCTGCGGCTCAAAATGTCCTCCAATACCGCACCAAGAAGGCGCAACCACCTTTGAGCCAATCCTGTAGAGCATAAGCATGCTCCCATCCTTTTCTATATAAATCGCAGTCATATTTCGCAGCGCAGCTTCCTTCATACTTTTCATTGACAATTCCTCCTTAGCCTTCATTTTACTCCGAATTTTTCTTCTGAGCAATCCTTTCCTAAAATATGGACGCGCTGATTGACATTTCTGAGGCGCTTAACGCATCTATCGATTGGTTGCTCCTCAACGAAAAAGGTGATCAGACGGTCCCTTTGCAGAAAAGTGATGTTGAACTGAAAACGGTCCAGGTCAAATCCCGGGATGAAATTCAATCTGATTTAATGATTGGTATGCGGTAGTTCGTGCTGCAGAGAATCCGGCGCGCCATATGAGCTGATACAATAAAGTTGTAATAGGAGTGAGACTTTTGTAAAATATAGTAAAACGAAAGGAGTACCCCTATGAT
>NZ_CALPCF010000007.1:0-136624 GCF_943192965.1 Senimuribacter intestinalis | reverse complement strand
TCCTACAACGATGGTCTGCCGCCAGCAAAAGTTATGTAAATGCCACATTGCTATTACAACTTTGCTTGACCAGAACACTGATACCCAATTTTTTGATATTTTACTGTAGGATGCTAAAGTTTCTCCGACTTTCTGTCGGTATTTCTTTCTGCAGCCGCCATTTTTTCTTAAAACACTTTTATATGTGGCGCTTTTTCACAGGTCTCCGCCATGTATACAGAAATCAATCCCAAACGTGGCACGGGGCAAATCACAGGTACGGCATGTCTTCATTCTCTTGCTGTTAATCTTACTCCCGTACACGAACCTGCCAGACTAACTGTTTCAAGCGGGCGCGTTGGTCGAAAGTCGAAAAAAAGCTGTCTCATTTCATTTTGAGACAGCTCTATTGCAGTTATTCAAAGTAAATTTCTCTGCTTCCGTGGATGCTTTCGCCGATGGAAGTATTAATCCAGGCGACAGCGCCTTCTTTGTCGCGATTCTTGATGTGTTCCCAAAGACCGAAGTTGTTTTCATAAAGGGCATGGATACCGTAGAGCATGCAAAAACGCTCCCACATGGTGGAAACCGGTGCCCGAAAGGAATGAAATATCAACGGAATCAAGGTGTTCCCTGAGAAAAACGCAAGGGCATTCTGAAAGGCATAAGCGCCATTCACTGCTTCTTCTATGGAGGAGGCGGTACGAATTTTTTCTACGTGATTGTGAAGCTGCAGAATTTCTTCCTCGGTGATTCGGTCGATGCACAGGTTAACAGCCAACGTATCCAGCGCGATGCGGACTTCCAGAATAGAGCGGACTTCATCACGACGCAGTTTTCCGCCGTTATAGTTCATGATGGAGATTAGAGTTTCCAGCGTACCTTTGTTGCGATAGTCAGAGACATAAGTGCCGCTTCGAGGGTGAACTTCCAGAAAACCCTTCTTTTCCAGTTCGGCAAGACCGCTGTTGACTACGCCGCGGCTCACCTGCATGGTTTCTGCAAGCTGACGCTCGGAAGGAAGTTTCTCTCCAATGGAAAGACTACCGGAAAGAATCATGTGCTCCAGCTGTTCTATGAAAAGTTCCTTTAACGAAGGTGATGCGATTTTTTTAAATTCCATAAAGGTCTCCTGATTGGAAATTGCGTGTGTCATTTCAATTTGATTTGGTATTGGTATAACCAAAGTAATTATAACACGCCTTTGCCGGTAAGTAAATCAAAACTGGCTTGCAGGCAACAGTTCAGGCGTCTTTGCTGAGCCCTTTGAAGATTTTTCTTGTAGAAATTGCAATCAGCAGAGACACCGTGGCGGCAAAGAATATGACAATGTACTCCCGACCGCTGCAGAAGTCAAAGAACAGTCCATAAAGGGAAGTGCCCAAAGGCTGTGCGCAGGTGCAGAGGGTCATAATGACAGAAAGCACTTTGCCGATTAAATGTTGTGGAGTTTCCCCTTGCACAAAGGCGAGCATCTGCACGGAAAACAGGGTCGAAAAAATCATGAGGCAGAAGAAGCAGCCAGTGATGATGAAGTAATTAATCCATGGTGAGGAGATTAGCATAAGTCCAAATGCCATAGGATAAATCATAAGGGAAGAAGCAATCAGGAAATTGCCTGCTTTGGACAGTGTAAGCTTTTTGGCAAAAAGTCCTGCGCTGATACCTCCTGCAAGTCCGCCCAGCGCAAAAGCGCCTTCTGAAAAACCGAAGAGTCTGTTGCCCAGCGCCGGTTCAAAGTCCAGCACCTCCGTAATCAGATATGGCGTGGCAACTACAATCATAGCGGACAAAAAGAGGTTGATTCCGCAGATTACCAGCAGAACTTTTATAATAATCGGCTTATCCCTGCGAATAAAGTGAAAGCTTTCACCAAAGTCGGATTTTACGATATGCCATATGCTGCCGCCAGCAGACTGTTTGGTATGAGGCATATGAATAAAGATTTCCATTACTGCTGACAGGAAGAAACATGCAGTGGAAATCCAAAGCAGCGGCATTAGTCCGTAAAAGCTGTAGAGAATGCCGCCAAGTATCGGTCCGATTAGGGAAGAAAAGGAATTGATAGTGTTGATGACAGAGTTAGCCTGCACATAGTAATCAGGCTTTACCAGCGCAGGAATGCTTGCGGATACCGATGGCTGATATGCACCGGCAATGCCATACAGCAGCATTAAAGTGACTGTAATCAGCGTGACAAAATCCACAGAACTAAGAAGCAGCGAAAATGCTGCGATAATCAATGCCGTGAAGAAGTCCAGCACTACCATAATGGTACGCTTATTGATTCTGTCAGCAATTATGCCTCCAACAGGAGAAAGGAGAATGGATGGAATAAAAGCAAGGGCTGTTACTGTTCCAAACAGCGCAGAAGATCCGGTCTGATTCAGAAGGTATAAAGGCAGTGCAAATCTAATAATAGCGTTACCGAATAGTGAAATAATCTGTCCAGTTACAACCAGCGTGAAATCCCTGGTAAATAGCGTATTGCTCATGTGAATTTATCCTTTCTTGCTGTCGTTATAAATTGTAGCTAGTTCATGGAGCCGCTGCAGCATGTCGTCGTCCAGAATATCCAGTCCGAAGCCCTGCAGCATTTGATTGAGAATCATAAATTTGCTGCATGTTTCCTCTGGGGTGTTGTTAAATATCATTGGATTCGTCCAGACGTTGGCAGCAAGAATGATCAGCTCAGCAAGCTGGGCAGGGTGGCTCGTCTTGATGGTGCCGTCAGAAATCCCCTGCTGGATAATCGGCAGAATGTAATCGGGTGCAACCGTGTTAATCGTATCATCGATTAGCAGAAACAGGAGTTTATGATTTTTCTTAAAATCCGGCGCGATTCTAAAAATATCGCTTTGCACCGGACGGCAGATGGACGATTTAAAAATAGTTTTCAGTTTATCTTTGCCGCTGAGATCTGTGCGGTCACGGATTTCATCCAGCATTTTGTTGGAGTCACATGTTAGGCGGTCGATCACTGCAACCAAAATGTCTTCCTTTGATGCAAAATGGTGATAGATAGCGCCCTTGCTGAGCCCTTTCAGCTCATTGATGATATCCTGAATCGAAGTGTTTTCGTAGCCTTTTTCCATAAATAGCCGAGTGGATGCGTCCAGGATTTTTTGAACTGTTTCCTCAGGGTGTTTATTTCTGCTCATGATAGTCGCCTCCTTTTTGTATGGTGTGCGTGCATGAAAATGAAACATACCTTTGGTATGTATATAAAGATAACATACCAGCGGTATGTTTGTCAAGGGCATACATTGAGCGTGAATGCGGCAAAAACGGAGTAGAACTTAACCTAAATGGGGATTTTTTCAAAAAAATGTATAACCTATCTGGTCTAGGTTTGCCTAAGGTCTGGTCAGCAATCCCTTTCGGCTTGCATATTGTGCAAGATGTCAGCAAAAACTCTAAAAAAATACGTAAAATGCAAGTTTTATACTTAAATTGGTCTGCCAGTCGGCTGCAGCCCGATCGCAGTCCGATGTTCGTATACATTTTTTGTCGATTTTTTGATTTTCGGTTAAGATTTAGAGAGTTGCTTATACATTTTTTTGAAAAAAACCTTATTTGGGTTAAGCTGCAGCCGCAACCATGACTGCAACAAAAAAGCACCGCTGACAATTTTGACAGCGGTGCATCAATATAGATGAAACGTTTATTCAGTTGCTTCTATCAGGGTAGTAGTGATTTCAACGGTCTGGTTGTCACGAATGACGGTGACCTTGATTTTATCGCCAGGCTTGTGTTTGTTCAGTGCGCTGACCAAACTTGCCTGATTTTCAATCTTGGTGTCCTCTACGTAGTAAATCATGTCGCCTGCTTTAAATCCGGCCTTCTGTGCTTCGCTGCCGGTGACTTCCTGAATGTAAACACCTGTCATGCGCAGACCATACTGCATTGCAACTTCTGCACTGGAAGCATCCAGAACGGAGATGCCGATTGCTGCACGATTGGTAACGTGACCGTTTTCGATGAGGTCTTTGGCGATTTCAGCAGCTTTTGCGATTGGGATGGCAAAGCCCAGACCTTCTACATCGGAGCCGGAAGATTTAGCTACGACAATACCGATTAAGTTGCCATACTGGTCGAAGAGTCCGCCGCCGGAGTTGCCCGGATTGATGGAAGTATCGGTCTGCAGCAGGGTCATTTCTCTGCCCTCTACGGTGATCGTTCTGTCCAGTGCACTGATGATACCGCTGGAAGCGCTTCCTCCCAGCTGACCCAGAGGATTTCCGATAGCCACAACCATATCACCTACCGACAGCTGGGAACTGTCTCCATAAGAAGCAGCGGTCAGATTCTTTGCATTGACTTTCAACACTGCGATATCGTTCTGTGCATCGCTACCGACTACTTTTGCATCCAGTTCTGTACCGTCTTTCAATGTGACCGTAATTTTGGAAGCGCCGTCGATAACGTGGTTGCAGGTTAGGATGTAGCCTTTGGTATCTACGATGACGCCACTGCCTGCACCTTGGGTTACGTAGTTTTGCAGCCAGTTATCCATAGCGACGGATTCTGTTCTGATTTCAACTACTGCGTTTTCGTTCTGGGCAATGATTTCCTGTACGGACTTCTCACTTCCAGTAGCTTTTGCCAGAGTGTAGTTGGTTGCAGAAACGGTTTTTCCGCCGCCGCTTACCAGTCCGGAGTCAGCCAGAAGTGTATAGCCGCCAATGGTCAGCCCTGAGGTTGCCAGCATACAGCAGATCAGCGTAACGACAAAAGCTCTGCGGGTAATGTATTTTGGATCCTTTTTTTTCTTTTTCGGAGGGGCAGGCGGTGTTTGCTGATAGTAAGTATAACCCGTCTGTCCTGCATACTCGCTCTGCGGCTGGTCGTACAGGGGCTTCTGTACAGGCTCTGGCTCAGGCGAATAATCAGTTTCAGTCTTAGGTGAACAGTCGCCTACCATGACGAAGTTTGGTTCTCTATGTTCATTGTTGTTATCCCAGTTATCCATTTGAATTCCTGCCTTTCTGATGTAAAAAATCTTTTTCTCTTAATATACCCAAATTATAGCTGAAAAATGTGGTTTTTTTGTGTTAAAATTGTCAAGAGTATGATAAAATATATGATTGAATGTGTGAATTAATAAACGAGAGGTTAAACATAGAATATGAGCAAAGTAATTACAGCAATCGACAAAAGCGGCTCTTACAGTGTCAGCCTGACTATCACCACCGACATGGTAGAAGAAGCCCGAAAAATCCATAATACCACGCCCCTTGCTACAGCGGCGCTGGGTAGAGTTCTTACCGGTGCGGGACTGATGAGCCTGGATCTTAAGAGCGAAGAAAATAAGCTGACTGTACAGTTTAAAGGAGACGGACCTGCCAGACAGATTTTGGCAACTGCCTATGGAGACGGCAGAGTTAAGGGGTATATCTCTAATCCCGATGTAGAGCTGCCTCTTCGCGCAGACGGACATCTGGATGTAGGCGCAAGCCTTGGTGTTGGAGATCTGACAGTGATTAAAGACTTGGGCATGAAGGAGCCATATGTAGGAACGATCGCTTTGGTTTCCGGTGAAATCGCAGATGACCTGACTGCCTACCACTATATTTCCGAGCAGCAGAACGCTTCCGTAGCGCTGGGGGTTAAAATTTCCAGAGAGCGAAAGGTGCTCTGCGCTGGCGGTATGATTATCAAGATGCTGCCGGGTGCTTTGGAGGAATCGGTGACAGCGCTGGAAGACATGATTGGTAAAATGCCGCCGATGACAACCAGCATTGAGAAAGTCATGGTTCGCTCCGCCGGAAAAACCGAAGAAGGTATTGTACTTGACTTGCTGGAGGAGATTTTTAAAGATATGCCGGAAGAACTTATGCCAGACAAGACAGAAACCAGAGAAATCAGGTGGGAGTGTGACTGCAGTGAAGAAAGGCTGGAACAGATCCTTATGACCATCGGCAGAAAGGATTTGCGTGAGATTATCGATGAAGACGGGCAGGCTGAGCTTGTGTGCCAGTTCTGCGAGAAGAAATATTTCTTTGACAAAGCGCATCTTGAGCGTATTTATGAGCAAATGTAAGGTAGGGGGATTATTATGAAAAGAATAGGAGTCATCTTTGGCGGCCGTTCAGGCGAGCACGAGGTATCACTGCTGTCCGCAGCTTCAGTCATCGAAGCCATCGACAGAAATAAGTATCAGGTGGTCATGATTGGAATTACGAGAGAAGGTCAGTGGAAGCTGTACCTGGGTGAGCTTTCGGAGATTCCTTCCGGAGCATGGGAGGAAACAGCTGAGGACATTACAGTATCTCAGCTAAAGGACCTTGCAGACTTTATCTTTCCGGTGCTTCATGGACCTTACGGCGAGGACGGCACGATTCAGGGACTCTTTGAAATGCTGGATATGCCTTATGCCGGCTGCGGGGTGCTGGCATCGGCGCTGTGTATGGATAAAGTTTCCGCAAAGAAAATCTTTGAAGAGGCAGGGCTTCCGACCAGCAGATACAAGCTGGTGTACAGCGAAGACCTTGCAGAACACATGGAGGAAATCATAGCGGACATTGAAGCAGAATTGCCGTATGTCATGTTTGTCAAGCCTTCCAATATGGGTTCCAGCGTGGGCATTTCCAAGGTAAGAAATGCAGATGAGCTGAGGCAGGCGCTTCTCCTTGCTGCAAAATATGACAGGCGTATTATTATTGAAGAGGGGATCGACTGCAGAGAGGTAGAAACCGGTGTTATCGGAAATCACAAGCCGCAGGTTGCCGCAGTGGGAGAAATCGTTGCAAAGCTTGATTTTTATGATTATACCGCAAAGTACACCGATGATTCGGGTACGGAGATTTCCATTCCGGCGCAGCTTCCTAAACTGACCTACGAGAAAATCCGTACTCTGGCGAAGGAAGCTTATAGGGCTTGTGACTGCAGCGGATTTTCCAGAATTGATTTCTTTGTAGATAAAAAAACTGGAGAAGTTTACATAAACGAGATTAACACGATACCCGGCTTTACCAAATACAGCATGTTTCCGAAGATGTGGGAAGAAATGGGCGTCGGATTTACAGAATTGATTGAAAGGATTGTGGAGTTTGGTTATGAGAGATATTATGCTAAAAATAACAGGCAGACAGTTCTCTGAGAATGACGAAGACCGCATGGAGTTCATTACTGAGGGGAAACTGTACGAGCGCGACGGTGCAAGATATTTGATGTATGACGAGAGCGAATTTTCCGGCTTTCCGGGCTGCAAGACGACCCTGAAGCTGACCGATGACTGCATTCGCATGCGCAGAATCGGCAGCGGCGCAGGGGCTGGCACGGAACTGGTATTTGAAAAAGGAAAGCGCTTTAGCAGCAGTTATCACACGCCTTATGGAAATTTGGAGATGGAGCTTTTGACCAATGAGGTTGAAAATAACCTGTCGGAAGACGGATTCGGAGATATCTGCATTGACTATCAGGTGAATCTTGGAGGTATTGCGGAAGGGCGCAACAAACTGAAAATCGAAGTAACTCAGTGAAACAGCAGGAAAGGGGATTTACAAGATGGATAAGAAAAGAAGACGAATCGCACAGGTGCTGGTGGTGCTCATCATCGCTGCGATGATAGTTACAACCGTGCTTTGGGCAGTGCAGTTGTCAATATAAAATTTTCATAAAGTAACACAAATAGATAAAGAACGGAGGAATTCATGTTAAAAAAAGGTTTTGATCCAGAAAAGTACATTGAAGAGCAGTCGAAGTATATTTTAGAGCGAATTAATCACGGTAATGCAGAAAGGCTTTATTTGGAGTTCGGCGGCAAGCTGGTTCACGATAAGCATGCGATGCGCGTGCTGCCGGGATTTGATGAAAATGCGAAGATTAAGCTTCTGCAGCATATGAAAGATCAGGCGGAGATTATTATCTGCATTTATGCAGGCGATATTATGACCAGCAAGACTCGTCAGGATTTCGGTATTACATATGACCTGGAGGTTCTGCGTCTCATCGACACCTTCAGAAAGTACGATCTTGCCATCAACAGCGTCGTTGTAACCAGATACGAGGATGCGCCGGCTGTCAATACGTTCATTAACAAACTGGAACGCCGCAATATCAAAACCTACAAACACAGATTCACAAAAGGATATCCGACCGATGTGGACACCATCGTAAGCCCGGAGGGCTACGGTGCAAATCCATATATTGAGGTTTCTAAACCGCTGGTTGTGATTACAGGACCTGGAGGCGGCAGCGGTAAGCTGGCGACCAGTCTTTCCCAGCTTTATCATGATTTTATCAGAGGAACTAAGGCGAGATATGCTAAGTTTGAAACCTTTCCGATTTGGAATCTGCCGCTGAAGCATCCTCTAAATATTGCTTACGAGGCAGCAACAGTGGATTTAAAGGACGTTAACATGATCGACTCTTTCCATTTGGAAGCCTATGGGGAGACGGCAGTCAACTATAACCGCGATCTAGAGGTCTTTCCGGTTGTAAAGCGAATCATCGAAAAGATTACAGGCGAGGAAGCCGAGTATAAATCTCCGACCGATATGGGTGTAAATAGAATCGGTTTTGTCATCAATGATGATGAAGTCTGTCGTGAAGCCGCTTGTCAGGAGATCATCAGAAGATATCTTTTGGCAGAGGTTGATTACAAGAAAGGGATTATTTCTGAGGGCTGTCTGGAACGGGCGAAGCTTTTGATGAAAGAAGTGGGCAAAGATGTGTCCGACCGTAAGGTGGTGCAGCCTGCCAGAGATTACGCTGAGAAAAAGAGAAACTGCGACAAGCGCTACGAAAATGTGGTCGTTATGGCAATCGAGATGCCGGACGGCACCATTGTGACGGGAAGAAGCTCCCGCCGTATGGTCGCAGCAGCGGCGGCAATCCTCAACGCTATCAAGAAATTATCCGGTCTTGCCGATGACATGCTGATTATCACACCGCAGGTGCTGGAAACCACCCAGAAGCTGAAGACAGATATTCTGGATTACGACAGGACAAGCCTGAACTGCGAAGAGGTTCTCATGGCATTGACCGTATCCGGCACACAGAATCCATTTGCATCCGTTGCAGTCAGCAAGCTGCCGCTTTTGAAAGGCTGCCGTGCCCACTGCACTGCGATTTTGAGTGACCGTGACGAGCAGACTCTGCGCGCTCTGGGCATTGATGTAACCTGCGACCCGGAATACGTTACCACTAACTTATATACGAATTAAGATGAAGAACAAGACGAAAATTACGTTAGAACGATTTGAAACTTCAAAATACAGGCTCATTGTAGAGGGAATTGGGGTCGGTCTTTTGACCGGGCTATTGGTATCTTCTTTCCGCATGGGTCTTGAACAGGCAGAGTCTCTCAGAGGCTCTGTTCTTCTTGCAGTGAAAACTGGTGGGGTGAGCAGCCTTATTTGCGCATTGGCAGCGCTGATCTGCGCTTATATAGTGGTCTGGTACGCAAGCCGCAGGGTGCCTCTGTGCACCGGTTCCGGCATTCCCCAGGTCAAAGGGGAGCTGCTGGGACAGATGGAACAAAACTGGTGGCAAGTCATCTGTGCCAAGTTTATCGGCGGCGTCTGTGCAATCGGCGCAGGACTTTCTCTCGGACGTGAAGGCCCCAGCATTCAGCTGGGGGCTATGGTTGGAAAGGGCTTTTCACGTCTGTCGGGCAGACTTCGCACTGAGGAGAAACTGCTCATGACCTGCGGCGCTGGTGCAGGTCTTGCCGGCGCTTTCGGTGCACCTCTTGCCGGCGTGGTCTTTTCTCTGGAAGAACTGCATAAAAATTTTTCCACGGAAATACTGCTGTCCACCATGGCGGCGTCCATTGCCAGCGATTTTGTTTCTTCCTATATCTTTGGGCTTAGCCCGGTATTCGGCTTGTCTGTAGAGGGAAAACTGCCGCTGTCCCGGTACTGGATGATTATTCTTCTGGGGATTGCGCTGGGCGTCTTCGGCGTATTTTATAACTGGGTGACTGCAAAGGTGCAGGATGCTTATGACAGATTGCCGCGGCGCTCTATGCGCATTGCAGTGCCTTTCGTCTGCGTTATAGGACTGGCGGCATTTTTTCCTTACGCCCTTGGCAGCGGTCATGGGCTGGTAACGGAAGTTGCTGCCGGAAACTTTGGACTGTCTATGCTGGCGGTGCTTTTGATACTGAAATTCTGTTTTTCCATGATGAGCTTCGGCTCCGGCGTGCCGGGCGGTATATTTCTGCCTCTTTTGGTACTGGGCGCAATCAGTGGCGGGCTCTTTGCAGTGGGAGCCGGAAATATTTTCGGATTCGAGGATATTCACCTTGCCAATTTTGTAATCCTGGGCATGGCGGGACTGTTTTCTGCAATTGTGCGTGCGCCGGTTACCGGTATCATTCTGATTACGGAGATGTCAGGTGACTTTAAAAATTTCCTTTCTGTTGCGACAGTGGCGCTGGCTGCTTATATTGCAGCGGATTTGCTCCACGGAAAACCTATTTATGATCAGCTACTTTCCCGTATGCTGGCAAAGCGCGCATCCTATGGTACGACAGAGGAAACCCGCGGACACAAGGTGCTGATGGAAGCGCAGGTCTATATCGGCAGCCGTATGGACGGCGAAAAAATCGAAAAAATGCTGCTGCCGCCAGGCTGTCTCGTGGTTTCTGTGGAGCGTGAGAATAAGGAGATTGTGCCCAGCGGCAGCACCGTGCTGCGAGGCGGCGATAAGCTGATTTTGCTGTGTTCCCAGGGAGATGTGCAGAAAGTAGAGGAGAAGCTGGATAATATTTGCAGGAAGATTAAGATGTAGTTTTGCGTACCGGTGAGGTTTTATGGAGAGAATACGCTATATCGACAACCTGAGAAGCAGCCTTATTCTGTTTTTGATTCCCTATCATGGGGCAATGGCTTGCAATTGCTGGGGTGAGGGTAACTACGTGCTGGCTTATGTATTTGCTGTGATACTGAGCAGTCACAGAGTTTGCCAATGTACAGGAAATGGAGAAGTGTGTAGAACTGATTTTGCGCTTTGTGAAAAGGTTTGCAGAAACAGCATAGGCAGTTTGAATTGTGAAATAGTAAAACCCCTGGGGCAGCGGCAATGATGATAATGCTGTACCGTCAGGGGTTTTAATTATTGAAAAAACTGCTGCTCGCTCATAAAGCGTTTTAGCATAAACAGACAGAAGTACGGAAAGGTGTAAATTGGATCGTTATGACCGATATTTCCAGCTGTAAATTTGATTCCATGGCAAATATCGGGATAGTGTTCGCTTGTAATCAACTGCTGCAAAGATTTAGAGCGGTTGTGATTTGATTTGATTTCGACGGGAATCAGTTCGTTTGCTGAACGAATAAAGAAATCTTCTTCTAATGTCGAGTTTTCCTTCTTATAGTAATACAGACTGTATCCCTGCTTGATCAAAGCTTCCGCAGCAAAGTTCTCATATAATGCACCTTTGTAAACACCGAGGTTTCTATTGGCACGCAAATCTTCTTGTGCTTCATCGTCAAGGGAGGCAACGAGAAGCCCTGTATCGGAAACATATACTTTGAATTTATTTTCATCAATGTTTCCTTTTAAAGGAAGTTCTGGAAAACTCATGCAGTAGCAAATGTTAATGAGCCCTGCGTCGCTGAGCCAGTCGATACACCCTATGTATTCCTTTGACCGGGCGCCTTTTACCACTTTGGAATACTGAAATTTCTTGTTTTCTTTTGCAAGCTGCGCAGGGATAGAGCGATAGACGTTAATGATTTTAGTTTGGTCAAGGCCCTCTGCATATTTTCTGACATCGCTTTCATAGTCAATCAGCAGCTGCCTCTGCAGGGCGAGGGAGTCCTGAAAATGATTTTGCTCAACGTATTTTGATACAATATTGGGCATGCCGCCGAGAATACAAAATTCCAAAAATAGTTTTGAGTAGATATCGTATTCTAATGATGAAAAGGCTTTTCCATTCAGCATGTGGGAAAGGATGTCATCTGTGGTATCAGAGCAATATCCCTTTGCCCAGAGGAACTCCTCAAAATCCAAAGAGTGCATCTGATAATCCATTTTATAGCCGACACTGATACTGGCAATGTGCTTGTATTGGATGCCTAAAAGAGAGCCAGAGCAGATAACATCGAATCGACCATCTTCTTTGAAAAATTTTAAAGATGTTGCTATTTCAGGAAAATCTTGAATTTCATCAAAAAAGAGAAGGGTTTTTCCGGCATAAAATTTCTTGCTTGGATCAATTAGGGTAATAAGTTTGACAATTTCATCAGCAGAAAATCCATTTTCGATGATGGTTTTATACTTTGGTTCTGTAACAAAATTGATTTCTACAACATGATCGTAGTTTTCAAAAGCAAATTTGCGGATTGTTTCTGTTTTTCCAATTTGCCTTGCACCTTTTATGATAAGAGGAAGGCGGCTTGGCTGAGCTTTCCAGGAAAGCAGATATTTGTCAGCTTTTCGTTCTAAGTATTTCATGATAATTTTCCTTTCAGGTATAGTGTAACACGATGTTAAGAAAAGAACAACACTTTCATGAGCGTATTTTTTATAAAAATCACATTTTCATGAGCGTATTTTCGACATTTTTCGCATTTTTATGAGCGTATTGCCACTTACGGCGGATTTTCTACAGCTTATTGCTGCGTTGTTTACTTCTTTTTAGGGATGTGATAGGATTGGTGCAGGAGGTGGAATGTGAGAATCAGGGTAGAACAAATAGCAAAAGGGCAGGAAGAAGAAATTATCCTCCGGTGTTATGAAGTCAGCGATGATTTGCAGAGACTGGTGCATCAGATAGAAAATTTACAGTCCGGTCTTACAGCTTATCGCAATGGGGAAATTCATCGCCTTTCTTTTGATGAGGTGTACTATTTTGAAGTTGTGGACGGAAAGTCCTTTCTATATTGTAAAGACTGCGTCTTTGAAAGTAAATTAAGGCTTTATGAGTTTGAAAAGCTGAGCGCTGAAACTAAATTTTTGAGAACATCCAAATCCATGGTACTCAATGGGGATAAAATTGACTTTATTAAGCCGTCCCTTTCGGGACGGTTTGAAGTGACACTGCTGAACGGCGAAAAGGTTATCGTTTCAAGGCAGTATGTCAATGCTTTGAAAAAGAAAATGGGACTATAGGAGGACGATAGATATGAATATGCGAGAATTAATGCGAATGATGCTGCTGCAGTTTTTCATATGTTATACATGCACCATGGCGGCGACCTTGTTTTTCTGTAGATTTGTTAATACGCCGCCGGTTATGATGCTGGAAGTTGATTATCTTTGGCATTGTGGAATTTTTTCTATTTTTGCAATTCTGCCGGGCGCTGTTTACTACAGCGGAGAAGAACTGAGTACGAAACAATGGAAGAATCGTACCATTGCACATACGATTTTGCTTTTAGCGGTTTTGATGACGGCGGGCAGAATCATTAATATGTATGAGAATTTGATTGGAGGGGTTCTCTTTTTTATCACAGTGTTAGTCATTGATGGTTTGGTACGGTGGCTGACCTATTTGGGCGATCAAAAAATTGCGGACGCAATCAATAAAGAATTAAAGGAAACGAGGGAGAGAGATGAAGCATATCATTGAGATCGAACATCTGAGCAAAAGCTTTGGTGAAGTGAAGGCGGTACAGGATTTGAGCTTTCACGTGAAAGAGGGGGAGTTGTTCGCTTTTCTGGGTGTCAACGGTGCAGGCAAGAGCACGACTATTTCCATTATTTGCGGTCAGCTTTCGAAAGATGCCGGAACGGTACTTGTCGATGGCAAAAATACCGATGAAAGTATGAATGATGTAAAGCAGGAGCTGGGCGTAGTGTTTCAGAATTCGGTGCTGGATAAAGCGCTTTCTGTGCGCGACAATCTGAAAAGCCGGGCGGCGCTTTACGGTATTTGCGGAAAAGCCTTTGAGGAAAGACTCGCAGAGCTTGCAGAGCTGCTGGATTTCGGCGATCTGCTGAAGAGAACCGTGGGAAAGCTTTCAGGCGGTCAGAGACGGCGCATTGATATCGCCAGGGCGCTTTTACATAAGCCCGGCATTCTGGTGCTGGATGAGCCGACGACGGGTCTTGATCCGCAGACGAGAAGACTTCTTTGGGATGTGGTGCGCGAACTTCGCCGCAAAGAGAACATGACGGTATTTCTGACGACCCACTACATGGAGGAAGCGGCAGAGGCGGATTATGTGGTGATTTTGGACAGCGGAAAAATTGCTGCGGAGGGAACGCCACTTGCACTGAAGAACGCTTATACAGGTGACTTTATTATCATGTATGGTATCTCAGAGGAGCAAGCAGCAGGTTTTGGTGTGCCGTATGAAAAAGTACCTGGTGGCTGCCGGCTGACGGTTGCGGATACAGCGGCGGCAACGAGTTTTATTGTAGCGAAGCCGAAGCTTTTTACGGATTATGAGATTACGAAGGGAAAAATGGATGATGTATTTCTTGCGGTAACGGGCAAGGCTCTACAAGGAGGGGAAGAAAAATGAAGGGATTAAATGCGCTAGTGTGGCGAAACACAAAGTTGTTTTTTAAGGATAAGGGAATGTTCTTCACATCGCTGATTACACCGCTGATTTTGCTGGTGCTATTTGTAACGTTTTTGGGCAATGTGTACCGGGATAGTCTGGATGCGACTGTTGCTGATATTCCTGGAGTTACAGAGCTGGATAGCAGTTTGGTCGAGGGATTTGTTGGCGGCTGGCTTTTTTCCTCCCTTCTAGCGGTTTGCTGTGTGACTGTGGCTTTTTGTGCTAACATGCTGATGGTACAGGATAAGGTGACAGGTGCAAAGATCGATTTGACCATGGCGCCGGTTGGCCGCGGCACTCTTGCTATGGGATATTATATTTCCACGGCGATCTCTACGCTGATTATATGCGTTGTGGCGCTGGGCGCGTGCCTTGTTTATCTGAGGAGTTTGGGATGGTATTTGTCAGGGGAAGATGTGCTTTTGACTTGTCTGGATGTGGTGCTGTTGACCATGTTTGGCACGGCGCTTTCGTCAGTGATTAACCACTTTCTTTCAACGCAGGGTCAGATGTCTGCGGTCGGCACAATCGTCAGTGCAGGATACGGATTTATTTGTGGCGCCTATATGCCGGTTTCTCAGTTTTCAGAAGGCATTCAAAAATTTATTTCATTTCTGCCCGGCACTTATGGCACTGCGCTTTTGCACAGCCACCTGATGCGCGGCACTTATGAAGCCATGGAGGAGGTGCTGCCTTCTCAGGCGGTGGACGGTTTGCGCGGCGCTTTTGACAGTAATCTTGAATTTTGCGGACACGAGGTCACAGAGCCTGCGATGTATCTGGTGCTTGGCGGGGCTGTGGTGATTCTCATTTGCGTATATGTGGTGCTGGGGAGAGTGCGGAAAGCGTAAGCGAAAAGTCTAAAAAAGAAGAATATATTTCAGGAAAATCGCATACAATAAAATTAACTCTCAAAAATATTGATTTTTTGAGAGTTAGATGATAAAATATAGTGAAAACTATCTGAAAGGACGTATTTTTATGAGTTATAAACTTCTGAGTAAGGTTTATTATAAAAATAAAGATATTTTTGAGACTGAATTTGCTGCACGAAAAAATCGAGCGGATACGATTTCTCTGGGTTTTCAGATTGGTGACTATGAGGCCTTTTATGTGAATCACCCGGAATTTGCGTTGCAGATGGCACGCCTTTATAAAAAATTTGCGCAGCTTGAAAAGCTCTGCGCTGTGCTTCCTGGGGTCGCATATAAGTTTTACGAGAGAAACTGCCTGATCGATGAAATTATCATTACTAACGATATCGAAGGAATAAGAAGTACGCGCAAAGAAATTATCAGCGTCATGGAGACAGATGAGCATGCACCCAAGAAAGGACGGTTCGCCGGACTCGTTGAAAAATACATGTTCCTGGAGAATGGGAGTGCACCTTATGAAATTGCCCTGGAGACGAGTCAGGATGTTCGGAATCTGTATGACGAAATTGTTCTTGCTGAGATTGAGAAGCCAAACTGGCCGGACGGAGAGATTTTCAGAAAAGATTTGGCGGAAGTTATCTCTGGTACGCAGCAGGTAAAACACAAAGGCGTCTATCCAGAACAGAAAATCATCGAATATATAGATCAGACGCTGGCGCTTTTTAAGCGGCAGGACATTCTGAACCTTCATAAGGTTGCTATTTTGCATTACATGATTGGCTACGTGCATCCATTTTATGACGGAAACGGAAGATTGAGCAGATTCCTGAGCAGTTATCTTTTGAAAAAAGAGTTCAACACGCTGACTGCTCTTCGCCTTGCCTACACTATTAAGGAGAACAAAAGCGAGTATTATAAAGCTTTTGATATTTGTAACAATGGGCTGAACAGAGGAGAACTGACCTATTTTCTCATCTATTTTTCTGAAGTTGTAGAAAGGTCAATTGATTCGCTCATAGAGAAGCTGGAAGAGGGAAGAGATATGCTGAATGCATATAGGAAAGCGCTGAAAATAAAATATGACGGATGTAATGAAAACGAGCGCAGAAGAACCATTGATGTTTTATGGTTTTTGATACAGAATGCAATCTTTTCCAACGAGCCTTTAGGTAAAAGCCAGCTTGCCGGACTTTTGCGGGTTGGGGTATCTGCTGCGCACTCATATGTTATGGATTTGATCAACTCTGGTGTACCTATCGCTATCGAAAAAGAGGGACGCAAGCTGGTTTATAAATTAGAACCTGCGTCACTTTTAGAATTTCTGCGCAGCTAAAGTAATAGAAAGGGACTGACTCATCTTGAGCCGGTCCCTTTTAATGTTGTCATTCATATGTTTATGCGGCGAGTTCGCCTTCATTTTCGAAGAAGTAAACAGTAACGATTTTCTTATAAAGACGTTCGTGCTTTTCAAAGTAGAGTTCGATTTCTGTTTCCTCTCCGGAATAATAATCCTCTGGCGCAAGCAGACAGGTTACGGTGATCGGATACCAGCCTGTGTCATTGGCATCCTCAATTTCTAGTTCGATATAGTAATCGTCATAAGCTAAGGTTAAATCGTCCTCAGTATTAATTCCTTTGACATAAATCTTAAAGGACGGATTTTCCGGCGTCAGGTTAAAGTATTCTTTCGATACCCGGATTTCTCCAGCGAAACTGATTTTGCCGGACTTAGGGATGCTCATTTTGCTGTTATATTTGGAAGACTTACCGAGTGCTTTAACCTTATAGTAGTAGGTCTTGTTATTATCAACGGTTTTGTCGTTGTAGTAGGTTCTGGTAGTAGTAGCGATTTTTTTATAAGTGCCGCTCTTGGACGTGGCGCGGTAAACATTGTATTTGACTGCCTTGGTGCGTTTGCTCCATGAAACTTTCAGGTAATTGTCGTCTATGTTCTTTACGGTGACGGTAGGCTTGGTGATTGGAGTCTGCTTGGACGTGGCGGCAAAGGACAGTGATGTGGTTGCCATCATAACGATTAAAAGCAGTCCAATTAAACGAAATACTTTCTTTTTCATTGCAATCTTGTCCTTTCTTTAATTTTACATGATTTTCTAAATTTTACCATAGACAGGGCGGTTTGTCCAGTAGGAGAAGATAAAAACGGTTAGAAATTTTATGGAAATATGAAATAGTTATCGTTGAAAAATAATGGGTCAAATTGGTTTTTATAAAAAAATGTAAAATTTTTTTGAGAAAATATAACCAAAACTACTGGAAACTTCGTCAAGATGTGCTAATCGTATGATTGTAATTTAAAAGGCAAAATCGTTGTGAGGCGATGCTGGCAAGCATTGGTATTATACGTGCTTTGTAGAAATGCGGCGATTTATTACAAGCAATGCTTATTTATTTGAGGAAATTAGCAACGTGGAGCTACAGCAAAATGTTTTGATATCAATTTTATTCAGGACGAAGGCATTATTAGAGATATTTTACAGCGCCTGAATTTAGAGATGGAAGAATAAGTATCCAGCAAAATTCCTTATTGGAAATAGGCTTCTACTCATGGTATACTAATATCAACGTTAGGTACGTAAATCGCTGAAAAAGAAGATTTCTTCATGGGCGGACTTATTAACAAACTGAATCAAATTATGCAGATTGATAACACCAAATATGATGGTATTCTAATTGTCAATAAGAATGGGATTGTGGAATACAGCACATGGTTTGGAAGAATGTCTAATTCTGTCATTCCGGAGTGGGAGAGGTCGATTATAGGCGAACACCTGACGGATTTTTATGAAGAATTATCTGAAGAGACAAGCACTGTATTGCAGACTCTTAAGACGGGAAAAATGTCCATAGACGAGCCTCAGGTCTTAACGTGGAAGCATTGATGGTACTTCGAGGCAGTACCTATCCGATTGTGGAAAATGGCTTGATTGTAGGCGCTGCTAATGTGGCGCAGCTTCTCTATTTGCAGAATTTAAAGACTTCGGAGTATATTAAGCAGAAGCTGTATGTAACAGACGATATTATTACGCAGAATAAAAAAATGGAAGAAATCAAGGCGTTGATTTTAGAAGTCAGCAACAGCGATTCTCCGGTGATGATTTACGGGGAAACAGGCACCGGGAAAGAGATGATTGCTGAATCAATCCATTCAGAGGGAAAGAGAAGAGCCAAGAATTTCATTGCACAAAACTGTGCAGCGATTCCCCCACATCTTTTGGAAAGTATGTTTTTCGGAACGGAAAAGGGCGGCTTTACCGGGGCAGAGTCCAGAGAAGGGCTTTTTGAAATGGCAAGCGGCGGCACACTGTTTCTTGATGAAATCAATTCCCTCGACTTAGGGATGCAGGCAAAACTTTTGAAAGCAATTGAAGAACAAAAAGTGAGACGAATCGGGGGCAGCAAAGATATTCCGTTTAATGTGAGGCTGATTTGTGCTACCAACGAGCCTTTGGAAAAACTTTTGAGAGAAAAGCGGATTCGTGAGGACTTGTATTATCGCATTTGCGTTCTCCAGATTGAAATTCCGCCTTTGCGACAGCGACCAGAGGATATTCTTCTTTTGGCGGAGCATTTTATCGCTTATTATAATGAAAAGATGAATCGGAGCATTAAGGGTATCAGTTCTTTAACTGAGCAGGTTTTTGTTCAATGGGATTGGCCGGGTAATGTGCGGGAACTGAAAAACATCATCGAAAGCGCATTTAATCTTGAGAAGAAGGCGCAAATTAGTTTGGAAAGTGTAAATCCTTTGTTTCGAAGAATGCAGCTTGTAAAAACAATCAGTGATGAACAGAAGGTAAAAATACCGGAGCATAAACCTGCACCGCTGGGAATTCAAAAAATAGAGCCGGGCAGTCAGCACAGCTTAGAGGATATGCTTAAAGCCTATGAGAAAGAAATTATAGAGATGATAATGGAGCAGGAAGAAAAACTGAGTGATGTGGCAGCACGCCTTGATATCTCGCCGCAAAAGCTGCAGTATCGCTTAAAAAAGCTGGGCATATCCCATAAAAAATTTTGAATTTATAAAAATATTTTTATAAATAAATATTTTTTTACAGATATTCCAGGATGGAACCAAGCTGCAATAAATATGTAAAATCAATGAAACGCTTGAAATTCAAGCGTTTTTTGTTGTGCTTTTTTTAGAATTCTCGGTTGGCATACCCTTTGCGATAGGTAATCGTAAAAAGGAATTGAAGGAGATGAAAGTGTGAAGAAGAATTTACCAAAACAGATTGATGTAATTGATGTAACTCTTCGAGACGGATTTCAGCATGAAGAGCTGTTTGTGCCAACTGAGGCGAAGCTTTGGATTGCGGAAAGACTGATGAATGCCGGCTTTAAGCGGATTGAAATCGGCACGTTCAGTCATATTAAGTACGTGCCCCAATTCAAAGACATTTTAGAAGTTCTGAAATGTCTTCCTCACCGTGAGGATGTGGAGTACACGGTTCTTGCGCTGAATACAAAGGCTTGCGAGCGAGTTGCGCAGGCTCTTGAAGAAGGTGTTCAGATAGATAGAGTTCTCTGCGGACAGCTGGCGACCAGCGAGGCTTATGCCAGAAAGAATATGAACAGAACCCATGAAGAGCTTTTCCTTGAGGCGGAGAAGAACGTAAAATTTCTCCATTCCCTGGGAATTAAAAAAGTCTTTGCGAATATCGGAACCATTTTCGGCTGTCCGATTCAGGGAGAAGTCCCTATAGAAAGGGCATATGAATTTGTAGACAGAGCCTTTGATATCGGATTTGACGAGATTGAACACTCCGATCCTGACGGCATTGCAGATCCGGAGAGGGTTTATAACTACTTTTCACATGTGATGAAAGCCTATCCGGATACGTCCATGCATTCTTTCCATGTGCACGATGTGAGAGGAATGGGAATGGCGTCCTACTATGCGGCGATGGAAGCAGGCGTTGAAACCTTTGACTGCACCCTGGGCGGAATCGGCGGTCAGGTAGCAAATATTGTAGACCGTGTGCCGGTGAAAGGGATTGGCTCATATTACTTTGATACAAAGCGTACAGGCCTTGTGGAAACATGCGACTTCGTATCTATGTTAAATACAATGGGTATTGAAACAGGGATTGATGAAAAGAAGTGTTACCAAATTGAGCAGATGGTGGAAAGAATTCTGGGAAGAACCCTGGACTCCTTTACCGCCTCAATGAAAGAGTTAGGAGAGTAAAGAAATGAAAACAAGCAGTTATTCAGGATTTTTCAAATTATCCGTAGAAGAAAGAATGAAAGAAGTTGCGGAGTTCGCAGCGCTTTCCGCCAAGGAGCAGGAGATTCTTAAGAATGCAGACGCTTTAGATATGGATAAAGCAGATCATATGGTGGAAAATGTAATCGGAAAATTTGCTTTGCCTATGGGCGTTGGAATCAACTTTGTCATCAACGGTAAGGATGTGGTGATTCCTATGGTTACAGAAGAGCCCTCTGTTATTGCAGCCTGCAGTAATGCCGCAAAAATGGCAAGAGGCGCAGGCGGCTTTGTTGCAAGCACTTCTGGAAATATTATGATTGCGCAGATTCAAATCCTTGACATGGCGACGCCTTTTGCTGCAAAGAGCGCTATTTTGGAAAACAAGGAAGAGATTATCAAAATCTGTAATGAAAAGGATCCGGTTTTAGTTAAGTTCGGCGGCGGCGCAAAGGATGTAGAGGTTAGAGTCATCGACTCAATCGTAGGACCGATGGTCATTGTACACCTTTTAGTTGACACTTTAGATGCAATGGGTGCAAATGCCGTAAATACCATGGCTGAAGCGGTATCTCCATATATTGAAAAATTAACAGGCGGCGTTGCAGAGCTGCGAATTTTATCCAACCTGGCTGACCACAGAATCGTCAGATCCAGAGCAGTATGGAAGAAAGAAGCTATCGGCGGTGAGGAAGTTGCAGATAAGATTATCAACGCATATGCCTTTGCCGCGGCAGACCCATATAGAGCGGCTACCCACAACAAAGGCATCATGAACGGCATTATTCCGGTAGTAATGGCAACAGGAAACGATACTAGAGCCATCGAATCAGGTGCCCATTCCTATGCAGCAAGAAATGGAAAATACACTTCTTTGACCACATGGGAGAAAAATGAAAACGGTGATTTGGTTGGTTGTATTGAAATGCCAATGGCAGTAGGTCTTGTAGGCGGAGCGACAAAGATTCACCCTGCGGCACAGACAGCTGTAAAAATCTTGGGCGTTAAGACAGCGGCAGAGCTGGGACAGATTATCGCCTCAGCAGGTCTTGCAAATAATCTGGCTGCGATGAAGGCTCTGGCAACAGAAGGTATTCAGAGAGGCCATATGTCTCTGCACGCTAGAAATCTGGCAAATACAGTAGGCGCAAAGGGCGAGATCTTAGAGAAGATCGTAGCGAAAATGGTGACGGAGAAAAACGTCAGATTAGAGTACGCACAGGAATTATTTGACCGCTATCAAAAGGCATAATAAAAAGGAGCGAACAAAGTGAGTAATCAAGTTTTCATAAACGGTAAGGTATTTACCGCAGATACAAAGGAGCCTTTTGAAGAATGCTTTGTGGTAGAGGACGGCGTTATTTCATGGATTGGAAAACAGGAGGACTTGCCGGAAACAGGATATCCCGTTACGGATTTAGGCGGGAAGCGGGTGATACCGGGCCTAGTGGACAGCCATATGCACCCCGTCATTTTGGCGGACTGTGCCGCTAAAATTTCCTGTCTGCCTCCAAAGGTACATTCTATAGAAGAACTTACGGAGGTTATCAGAGAGAAAAGCAGCGATAGCAAACCAAATCAATGGATTCAGGGCTGGGGCTATGACGAAGAAAAATTTGCAGAGCACCGCAGCCCAAACAGATGGGATTTGGACAAAGCGACGACAGAATATCCTGTGGAGCTGCTTCGTTCCTGCTCCCATATTCGCAGTGTGAACAGTAAAGCGCTGGAACTTGCCGGAATTACAAAGGATACACCTGACCCGCCGGGCGGGGAAATCGACAGAGATGAAAACGGCGAGCCTACAGGCATTTTAAAAGAAAATGCAAGACATCTGGTTGGGGAGATTTTGCCGGAAAAATCCAAAGAGCAGGTCATCGAAAGTCTTGTTTCTTTGGGAGAACTACTGCTTTCACAGGGCATTGTAGCTGTGACGGATATGGGAAATCTGGACTCTGTGGACTATTTTGAGTACTATGAGGAAGCCGCAAAGAGAGGCTTTAAGCAAGATGTAGCCATGTATTATATTTGGGATTTAATTCGTAAAAATCCTGAGTTTAAATGGAGCGAGGAAATTGCAGAGCCAAAGCGGCAAATCCGCAAAGCCGGAATCAAATTGATCGGTGATGGAAGCGTAGGCGGCAGGACTGCCTGGATGGATAGACCTTATTTGGGCAGCGATACGGAGTACGGCATTTCAGTCTGCAGCGATGAGGAAGTAGAAAGTGCGATAGCCTTTTGTAAGAAGAATCATTGCCAGCTTTCGGTACACACGATGGGAAAACGTGCCATCGACCGTATGACTGAAATTGCATGCAGAGAGGGTCAGTGGCTTTCAGATAAGCCGTCTATAAGGCTGGAACATATCACTGATCCGTCAGAGCAGGCCATCGACAGGGCGGCGAGGGAAAACATCGCATTTTCCACCCAAAGTATTTTCATGTATGCGGAGATTGAAAGCTATCGGAACAATCTGGGAATGGAGTGGATAAAGGAAACTTATCCGATTAAGCATTTGCTTGCCCGTGGGGTTAAAGTAGCCTTGTCCACAGACGCACCGGCCACATCCTGGGCAGAACCGTCAAATCCGTTTCCAAACATAAAATGTGCAGTAACAAGAACTGCCTATGACGGAACGGACTGCGGCAGAGAAAACTGCATAGATGTAGAAACTGCTCTTCGCATGTATACCAAAGAGGGTGCGGAGATTGCAGGTTTTAGAAATCTGGGACAGCTGACCGCCGGCTATCGTGCCAGCTTTGCAGTTATATCTGAGGATATTTTTACAATAGATCCACAACGCATCGATGAAATCGTTGTAGAAAAAACCTATTTAGACGGTGATTGTGTATATGATAAAATGAAAAAACAATAGATATAAGGATCGAGATTTAAATTTACAGGATATATTTTTTGATACATAGAAAGGATTTACTATGCAAGGTATTATAAATTTTTGTGTCGCATGTGCGAACTGGTTTTGGGGGCTCCCCATTTTGATTTTAATCGTTGGCGGTGGACTGTATATGAGTTTTCGCTTAGGTTTTCCTCAGATTACAAAACTCCGTTACATCTGTTCACAGACTTTTGGAAAGATGTTTGCCAAAGGGGAAGATGATAAAATTTCTTCTTTTGCAGCAGCATGCTCTGCTTTGCTTTGGCTTCCTCCATCGGAGCCTCCAACATTGTAGGTGTGCCGGTAGCCATCGCTTTAGGCGGTCCCGGAGCGATTTTCTGGATGTGGATTATTGCGATTGTAGGCGGCTGTACAAAGTATGTTGAAATTGCGCTTTGTATGAAGTACAGGACTAAAAACGAAAAAGGTGAATGGGTCGGCGGCGCTTTCAGCTATGTAAAGGAGTTATGCGGAGGGAAAAAGGCAGGACATGCAATCGCTATTTTCTGTGCATTTTTCACCATGATTGCAGGTATTCCGTCTGTAGCGTCTCAGACTTTGTCTGCCAGTGCGCAGGTTTCTGTTTTTGGTATTAACGGAACAGTATTCGGTATTATCGTTGCAGTAATTGTTGCAGTTATTGTTTTCGGCGGAATTAAAAGAATTGCCAAGGTTATGGAAAAAGCAGTGCCGATTATGGCAGCGTTGTACCTGTTAGGTGTAATTATCATTCTGGTACTTAATGCTGGTGAAATTCTTCCATCACTGGGAAGCATCTTTGTGTATGCTTTTGCACCGCATGCGGCCGTTGGCGGCTTTGCAGGATCCACTGTAGCGCTGGCGCTGCGTTGGGGTTCTGCAAGGGGTGTGTACTCCAATGAAGCGGGATTTGGTTCAGCTCCGTCAGCTCATGCGGCTGCAGATGTTGATCACCCGATTAGACAGGCAATGTGGGGTGTTTTTGAAGTAGGCGTAGATACGATTTTAGTTTGTACGGCTACAGCGCTTGCAGTGCTGACTACAGGCGTTTGGAAGATGCCCGGTATTGATGCCGGCGCTTTAGGACAGGCGGCATTTCACACTGTCTTTGGTGTGGCTGGAGATTACTTTGTAGCGATTTGCGTGTTACTGTTTGTAATTACGACGATTACTGTGGTTATTTTCTACGATGAAAGACAGGCAGAGTTCCTGTTTAAAACACCAAAAGCCGGTGTTGCATGGAGATTTATTGCAATTGCAACGATGATTATTGTAACCTTCGGTATGGAATTGACCGTGGTATATCAGCTCAATGACTTCTTTAATGCGTTGTTTATCATACCGAATATGGTTGCTGTTATCTGGCTGGTGCCGCAGGTTGTTAAGCTGCAGGATGAATTCTTCCATACACCGGGCAAATACTATCTTGCCGACATGGAAGAAAAGAGAGCGAAGAAATAGAAAGTATGTTGTTAAACAAAAAATATATTCTGTAAAGTAATGAATCTTATTTTGGGTAGGTACCGGAAAATCGAAGAAATTACGGTTTTTCGGTACGAATTCATGGAGGAAATAGGTATGAAACCATTAGAAGGTGTAACAGTACTGGATTTAACAAGAGTAGTAGCAGGCCCTTATGCGACTATGATTTTATCAGATTTAGGCGCACGGGTCATTAAAATCGAGAATCCGAAGGACCCGGATTATACCCGCGACTTTGAGCCGTATCTTGTAGACGGCGAGAAAAAACAGAGCGCCTTTTTTGCACAGTATAATCGAAATAAGCAGGCCATTACCTTAAATCTCAAAGAGGAGAAGGGGAAGGAGCTTTTTAGAGAGCTGGTTGAAAAGGCAGATATTGTCATTGAAAATTATCGAGCAGGCGTGATGGATAAACTGGGCGTCGGCTATGAAGATTTAAAGAAATATAACCCTAAAATTGTATATACTGCGATTTCAGGATTTGGACAGACGGGACCGTACTCCTCATGGCCTGCTTATGATAACAGCGGTCAGGCTCTCAGCGGTCTTTGGTCTATGAACGGTATGCCAGGGGAACCGACTAGAATTGGAACGATCATCGGCGATTTGGCAGCCACCTTTTTCGGCGCCATTGGAACACTGTCAGCGTATATTCATGCCCAAAAAACCGGAGAGGGGCAGCTTGTCGATGTAGCCCAGCTGGACTCCTCTTTGGCGCTGACGGAAAATGCAGTGTCCAATTATACTGTTGGAGGCAAGGTGCAGACGCCTCTCGGCAATGATCATCCCCTTTGCAGACCTTACGGAAAATTTAAAGCCAAGGACGGGGAAGTTTTCTTCGGTGGCTATACAGACAGATTTTGGAAAACTACCTGCGAATTCTTCGGCGAGCCGGAGCTTTTATCCGACCCTGAAATTGACACCATGCCGAAACGTTTTGACGAAGAGGTGTACGAGAGAAGAGTTTTGCCTAAAATAAATGAATGGTTTTCTAATTATACATGTCAGGAGCTGCAGGACGCCCTTGCCGACAAGTTACCACTTACAGCAATTCATGCAATTGATCAGGTGCTGGAGGATCCGCAGCTCAATGCCAGAGAGATGTTTATCGATTATACATACGGCAGTGCGCAGGGGAAATTATTCGGAACGCCGATTAAACTGAGCAAAACGCCGTGCGATACATCGGGAAAAGCACCGGAAATCGGACAGCACAATCAGGAGGTTTATAAAGAATTCCTTGGGCTTTCTGGATCGGAGATTGAGAGATTGCGTGAGAAAGGAGTTCTGTAATGAAAAATATCTCTTATGAAGTGAAAGACGGAATTGCCGTTATAAAATTCAACAGACCGGAGAAATTGAACTCTCTCACCCTGCAGATGTATGACGATTTAGGAGAAGCCTTTAAAAAGGCGCAGGCAGATAATCAGGTTGCGGCGTGTATTTTAACCGGTGCAGGAGAGAAAGCCTTTTGTGTTGGTGCGGATTTGACAGAATCTATTCCTTATTTAGGACAGGGTCATTATATTGACGAATGGGATCCAGCCCATCTCAAGCATGTGGATATGTATAAACCTGTAATTTGTGCAGTCAATGGACACTGTATGGGCGGAGGCTTTGAAATTATGCTGGCGTCAGACATCCGAGTAGCGTCCAGCGAAGCCACATTTGCTCTTCCGGAGGTTTCTTTAGGCATTGTACCGGCAGGAGGAACTCTGGCGAGATTGGCAAGACAGATTCCTTACATCAGAGCGATGGAACTGATTTTGATGGGTGAGAAAATCAGCGCCAAAACAGCTCTTGACTACGGGGTGCTGAACCATGTTGTTGCACCGAAGGACGTGATGGATAAGGCAATGGAAATTGCAAAGAAATTTTGCACTCTAAGTACGACGGCAGTGCAGACTGCGAAAGAATCAGTACTGAAGCTGCGGGAAATCCCGCTGGAGCAGGCTTTTGAGACGGAAGCACTGCTTGGATACAAAGCTTTCACCAGTGAAGACGCAAAAGAAGGCCTTGCTGCATTTTATGACAAGAGAAAACCGGAGTTTCCTTCTCGGAAATGGTAAAAGAGGGGGGTTCTGCTACAATGATTTGAGGAATTGAGCGGAGCCCTTATGTTAATTTTTGATACTTCTACCGCAGAGATTTCTGTGGTATACTGTGAAAAATGGAAAGAAAGGTAGGCAGGAAGGTTATGTTGTGCACAATAGAACTGATTTTAAAGCAGCCGTTATTTGAAAATGCGAAGGTTCTTGCAGGAAAAAAGTATCTTGATAATGTAGTCAATCGAACCTCTGTCTATGACTGTTCGGTGAAATCCGGCATCTTTGACAAAAGTATTGTGAAAAAGGGAGATTTGTATATCTCCGGTCTCGATCAATTTGCAACACAGCCGCAGGAGTTTACGAAATTTATTCAGGTCTTGGTTAATTTTCAATGCAGTGCGCTGATTATCACAGATGAGAATGCGCACCTGATTACCGAAGAAATAAAAGAGCAGTGTAATAGAGGAAAGCTGCCATTGATTATGGTGAGCTGGACAGTTTCTTATGCGTCTATTATGGAGACAATTAATAATATAATCATTCAGAAGTATTACCATATTTTTAATGGGAATAAATTAAATGAAATTCATACAGGAAAGCTTAACGATGCAGAGAAAAAACGGGTGTTAGAGAGTATTAATCCTAAATTTAAAAAACTGTTGCAAATAGTTATTGTTCGCGGAAATCTACATTCACCTATGATGGAGAATGATTTGATGGCGTATTTTTTAAAAAGGCAGAAGGACGTCTATATTTTCCACGATAATCTGCATTATTTTTTAATCAGTCATGACAGTGAAGAGGAGCTTAATCAAATCCAAACAATTTTTTGTAACTATTTGGAACAGTATTTTTCCAATTATACGGCAGGGGTCAGTGCAGTACACCCCAAGAAGGAAGTGAATCTTTGCCTCGATGAGGGACTTCTTGCCCTGGATACCGCCTATTATCTCCAGGAAAAGAGAATTGTCTATGACAACAAATCCATTTTGACGTTGATTATGAAGTTGAAGGATAGCAGTGAATTATACAGTTACTATGACAGCCTGAAATCTTTGATTTCTATCTATCGAAGTGAAAATGACTCGACCTTGTTTAATACATGCAAAATGTTTGTACAATGCAAAGGCTCTTACAGTGAGACGGCGAATCTTATGGGGCAGAGTGAAGCAACAATTCGGTATCGTATTAACAAATTGCGCCAGATTTTAGGATTTGAAGATGATATTGTCCAGTTTCATACCTGTATTACCATGCTTACGATGATAGATCGAATGTTATAATAGCTTTATCCCAAAAGGGCTTCGGAGGATTATCCGAAGCCCTTTTGGCAGAAGTATCATACAAAAGGATACTATGCAAGGTATGGGTTTCTTAGTTGTGTGGATACATTGCTTCCAGCTCAGGGTCAACCATTTTACCCTTATCCATAATCTGAACGCCGTCAATCCATACGGAAGTATCGATACAAATACCGTCAGTATGAGAAATCGCCTGCTGACCATCAGGTGGAGCAATAATCGGGCTTACATAACCGATTCCCCACTCCGTAACGCCCCAAACTCTTTCGTCTTCAACAACGTTACCTGAAAGCTGCGCGCCAGGATTGAAGCCGTATGCGACATGAGCCATCTTCAGCATGCCCGGATCGTCAAAGCTCTTTAACCATTTTTCGTATGCTTTTGCGTCTGCGCCGCCTTCAACTTTTACGATTTCGCTGTTCTTTACAGTTAATCTGATAGGAACATCAGGATTTCTTCCAAAAGGAGGAGTAACGGTGCCGTCGAAGACGATGGTTCCGTTTACAGAACCAAACTTAGGTACTACGTTGAGCTGACCTGCCATCATGTAGATACCGCTCTTTGAAGCAAGACCTGCATCTACTAAAATTGTGTGTTCCGGATTGGTTTCAAAGGTAACGTCAGTCCCTGCAGGGGTCGTCATGCGAGTCACCTTTGCAGCTCTGTTTAAATCAGCAACCTTATTCATAAATGCTGCCAGCTTTTCGCTGTTAAGATCTTTTAAAGTACGGATCAAAACATCTTCGGTATATTCTACCAAGCACATGTAGCGCATTTTTTTGTTTGCTTCAATTGCACGCAGGTATGGGGTAGAATAGAGCAGCCATTTCTGGTTGAATTCAATCCATACGTCGCAGTTGGATACGGCGGCAGTTAACGGCTCAATTGGCAGTTTTGGGTCTGCGGCCTGTCCAATGCCGTCCGGTGCAGGAAACTTAATCATCATAGGAAGAGCTCCTGCAGCGTGAGCGCTGGACATAACAGCGTTTACCACATTCATACATGAAAGGGAATCGCAAGTGATAACAACAGTTTCGCCCGGCTTTACCTTAAAAAGATCGCCAATTAAAGTGTCCGCAGCTTTTTGTAATTCGTAATCGTACATTTTATAACCTCCTTGTTTACAGTGAGTGTTTTAGTGCATTCTTCGAGGAAAAGTATAGTGGACAGAGGAAAAATTGTCATTGAGAATATTTGAATATTTTTAAGTTTTCATTCAAAATATTTTAATGCGGAAAAGACAGATATTATATAAAATGAAAGCACCGTAACAGGTGCACGCATTTCGCTGCTAAAAGGTGCATTCTTTGAAATCTAATCAGCCGCCAAGGGGCGGGGCGGAATTGCGGAAGGTATTCATTAAAGTATATTTGTTATCGAGAAAAGAGGATGAGTTATGAACGAAAACGAAAAGAAACGTAGTGGCGTTGAAACCACCACACTAACTCAAGTTGCACCGGAAGAGAAAAAGGGCTGGATTGAAATGGCTTTTTTACATGCCGGCGTTATGATTAGCGTTCCGAGCATGCTGATTGGAGGATTACTTGCTTCTGCAATGCCGCTGACACAGGCTCTTTTGGCAGGCTGCATCGGATATGCTTTAGTTATTGTTTTTACTTGCTTGGGAGGTATGGAGGGAAGCGACCTCAGCGTACCGGCATGTGTGATACTACAGTCCAGCTATGGTAAAGCGGGCTCAAGATATTTAAACAGCCTCTTCTTTACCATTTCAATGCTCGGATGGTTTGGCGTTAATACCGCAGTTTGCGGCAGTGCATTTACAAATCTGATGGCAAACTCTTTTGGAATTCACGTTCCGGAGGTTGTATCCATTTTAATCTGGGGAACAATCATGCTGGTTACAGCAGTATACGGCATTAACGCCATTGGAAAAATCAACACACTGGCTGTACCGGCACTGTTGATTGTTTGTGTAGTAGGCTGTTATTTGGCGCTGCGCAATAACGGTACTGCAAATCTCAATGCGCAGACAGAAACGACGATGACTTTAGTACAAGGAATTACATTGACGACAGGATTTATGAGTATGCAGACCATGACAGTTGCAGACTTCTCCCGTTATCAGAAAAACCGTGGAGATACACTGAAATCAACCGTATTTGGCGTACTTCCTGCGGGAATTCTCATGCTGGTAATCGGAATTCTGATGGCTAAGGCTGTGGGTCAGTATGATGTCAGTCAGGTTTTATGCGATGTAGGTCTTCCGATTTTAGGTATGGTTGTACTGATTTTAGCGGCATGGACTACAAATACAAGCAATGCTTACCTTGCAGGTATCAACCTTGTAAATATTTTGAAACTGAAAGATGAAAAGAGAGCTATGGTTACGCTGATTGCCGGTGCAATCGGAACTATTTTAGCAGTTCTTGGAATTATGAACCAGTTTGAGGGATTCATTACATGGCTGGGTGCTGCGTTTGCTCCGATGGGCGGCGTAATGTTGTCAGACTACTGGCTGCTGAGAAAAGGTACTGCTTCAAAATGGGAGCCGGTCGAAGGCTTTGTATGGTATGGAATTATTTCCTGGTTAGCAGGATTTGTGATGAACATTTTCGTAACAGACGGACTGGTTCTGGTACAGAGCATCGCTTTATCCGGATTACTGTACTATGTTCTTTGTAAAGCCCTTAAAAAAGACGCTTCTCTGCTGAGCTAAGAAACAGGAGGCTGTGATGAAACGAGAATTTGAAAAATTTTACGAAGAAAATAGAGGGGCTTTGCTTGGAGATATTTCTGCACTTATAGAGATTCCCAGCATTGCAACCCAAAGTGATGATTGCAGTGCACCTTTTGGAAAAGATGTTGCAGATTGCCTTGCAAAGATTTTGCAGCGTGGTGAAGAAATGGGACTTCACACTGAAAATATCGGCAACTATATCGGGGAGATTACGCTGGGAGAGGGGAATCATTTGATTGGAATTCTCTGTCATGCCGATGTAGTGGACGCCGGTGAAGGCTGGGAAACTGAGCCTTTTAAGGGAATCATCAAGGATGGAGAAATGTACGGACGAGGCTCCATTGACGATAAAGGACCAATGGTTTGCTGTATGTACGCAATGAAGTATATCAAGGAGAACAATTTGCTTCCGCCTGATTTCAGACTGAAAATGGTAATTGGTACAGATGAGGAAGTAGAGTGGAACAGCATCGCCAGATATCTGGAAGGGAAACCGGAGCTGCCGGAAATATCCATTGTTCCGGATGCTAACTTTCCTGTGATTTTCTGTGAGAAAGGGCTGATCAATGCGGATTTATCTTACCCGGTTATAAATGAAGGCGGTGCGGCTAAAGCTTCGCTTTCTCTGCAGGAGCTCTGCGGCGGTGAACGTGCAAACGTAGTGCCTACTGGCGCAAGATGTAAAATCTCATGGACAGATGAGAGCATCCGGGCAGAAAAATTGATAGAAGAAATCAGCGCACATGCAGAAAAGCTTGGGGCGGAAACCGGTGTTTGTTTGACGAAAGAGGGCGAAGTTTTTGTTGAAGTAAAGGGCAGAGCTGCCCATGCGATGACACCGGAAAAGGGTGTCAATGCGATTTCTGCTTTGATGGAAATTTTGTATCTTCTGAGTGAGGGAGAGCGTTACATTTTTGTGCAGCAGAATTTGATTGAGAAGTATCATACTTATATAGGTCTTGACTATAACGGAGAAAAGATGGGAATTGGGTGGGAAGATGAGGCTTCCGGCTTGATGACTGTCAATGTAGGTTTGATGAAAATGGAAAAAGATGCGTTGACGTTGACGATGAACATCCGTTATCCGGTAACCAAAACCTTTGAAGATGTTGATGCGAAACTGAAGCCGCTTACCAGAGCGTTGAACGGAAAATTGGAATATGGCGTCTGCATGGATCCAATCTATTTTGAAAAGGACAGCGAGATTGTAAAAACGCTCATGAAGGTATATCAGGACGCGACCGGAGATATGCAGTCTCAGCCGATTTCTCTGGGCGGAGCAACCTATGCGCGGGCAATTCCTAACGCCATTGCTTTTGGACCGGTGTTTCCGGATCAGGAGGAGCTTGCTCACGAAGCCAATGAGCACTACAGTGTTGCTGATTACGAGAGAATTACGGAAATCTATGCAAATGCTTTGCTTGAGCTTTGTAAGACAATAAAATAATCTGCGATTTCCTGAGAAATTTTCTGCAAAAATTACTTGTATCCTGCAAACAAGTGTGATATAGTATAAAAGCTGTAGTAGATACAGATAAATTATGCACGGGCATTGCCTGAGCAGGAAAGAGGTAAGAAGCATGAAGGAAGGAATCCATCCTGATTATAAGGAATGTAAAGTAACTTGCGCATGTGGTAATTCTTTTGTTACGAAATCCGTAAAAGAAGAAATGAGACTTGACGTTTGCTCAGCATGTCATCCGTTCTTTACAGGACAGCAGAAGTTCATCAACCGTGGTGGACGTGTTGAAAAGTTCAAGAACAAGTACAACCTGTAAATATAATCAGAAAAACCAGAAGCCGGAGATTTGTCTCCGGCTTTTTAGTTTTATGCATTAGAATGTCTGTGTTAGCATCAAATAGAACACATAAAAAGAATTTCTTCATTGCAGAACTATACCCTTTCTTCTTTCAAAAAAAGGAAAACTTTCAGGCGGCAAGGCATGTGACAAGCAAACAAGAGGAACGTTTGACCTAAATCTTAAACCTCTCTCTGCGTATTATCCGTTTTAAGTCGTATTTTTGCTCCAAAAACAAAAGGTACTGCACTACAGGCGTTCGTCAAAACGCTTGGAGTGCTTTTTTTGGGAGATTTTTTGCTTTTTTCTGCAAAGCGGATTTGGGTTTCGTTTGGTTCCTATATAGAACAGCACATTCAGCAGGACCTCGTTCCGACTTTATTTTCTTACAGCTTTTCCTAATCGGTTATTTACGATTTTATCATTCTGCAGAGCAATTTCGCCGCCGATGAGGACATAGCTGAATCCTTTGGATGGGATTTGTCCGTTTTCGTAAGTAGCGCAGTCTTGCACTTTTTCCAGGTCAAAAATGGTAATATCAGCATCGCTGCCCGGCAAGAAATTTCCCTTGTTCGGCAGATGCAGACGATTTGCTGCCATAGTGGTCATTTTGCTGATTCCCTCAGAAAGACTGATTTTTCCCGGACGGATGTAATTTGCAATGAAACGTGCGAAGGAGCCGGAAGCGCGAGGATGTCCCATGCCGTCGGTTCTGATTCCGTCGCTGCCCAGCATAATCAGCGGTGAAGTCAGCGCCATTTCGATATCTTCTTCTCGCATAAAATAGCCGACTGTAGCTGTGTCCGGTGCAGTTGCCCTCAGTTCATCAAAGATTTCTTTGGTACAGCGCTTGCCTGCATATTTTCCGCTGGCAATGAGAATACTGTCGTAGTCAGCGTGGTAACGTTCCAGAAATCCGTCATCATAGGTAGTTTCGCCGATTCCAGTACTGAAAGCACTGTAAGGGTAACAGTCGCAAAGCATGTCGATCCCCTTTGCACGGTAATTTCTGATATTTTCAAGAAGCTGCGGCATTTGGCCATAGCCGCCCATACTGCCTATGTGAGAAAATTGTACGCGAATCCCACAGTTTTCGCCTATGGCAGCTAGCTCATCTGCTGCAGCAAATACTTCGTTGACGTCTTGACGAACATGGGAAGCTGCGATTTTATCACCTTTGCGGCAGAGTTTAGCAAGAGCAGCGATTTCTTCTGGTGTTGTACCTGGCACGTATTTTACCCCGAAAGAAATACCGAGGCAGCCTTTATCCAGAAAATCCTCGCATACAGCAGTCATTTCCTTTAAGATGGTTTCGTCAATGGGGCGATACTTATCCTGCTTTCCACTGCGTCCCCTTAGATAAGTATGACCGGCTAAAAGACCGAGATTTACCGGCGCACCGTCTCGATCAGTAATGTCCAGATAGTGATCCGGATCGCAGGCGTTGTTACCGCAATTGCCGCCGATATCCAGTGTTACTCCCATATGAAGTGCTGATTCTGCCATGCTTACGGCAGTGGTGTCTGTCTTTGGATCGTAGTCGTCTTCGTGCATATGAATGTCGATAAACCCGGGGCAGACGATTTTACCAGCAGCGTCGATAACTAAATTGACATTTGGCGATTCATCTGTAAGCTCGACGATTTTTCCATCTTCGATATATATATTGGTGATTTTTTCGATTGCTTGCGCAGGGTCGACCACCGTTCCGTTTTTTATTAGTGTTCGTTTCATAAAAAGTCAAACCTCCTATTTTACGATAAAATATTTTACGCTTATAACGGTGGCAAGTCAATGGGGAAATAGCTTGCATCATGGCAAAGACATCGACAAAGGCTGCACAGAAATAATTGGCAGCTTTGGGTATTTTTCAATTGTAGGAAATTGCAGTTTGTGGTACAATATATGTTTAGATAGATATGGAAATTTTTATTTTGAGGAGATAGATATGTTTGATAAGTTAGACTTTATTGTTGAGAAATATCAGGAATTGTCCCTGAAGGTTTCTGATCCGGAGGTCATAAATGATCAGCCGGTCTGGCAGAAATACATCAAGGAAATGGGCGAGATGGAGCCGATTGTTAAGAAGTACGAAGAGTACAAGAAAGCAAAAGAAGGTCTCCGCGATGCCAAGGATCTCGTTGAAAACGAGACAGATGAAGAGATGCGTGATTTGGCAAAGATGGAAATCAACGATTTAGAGGAACAGATTGAAAAGAACGAAGAAGAACTGAAAGTTCTGTTGCTGCCAAAAGACCCTAACGACGAAAAGAACGTAATTCTGGAAGTCAGGGCAGGCACTGGCGGTGACGAAGCCGCATTATTTGCACAGGATCTTCTTAGAATGTATATGCGATATGCAGAACGCCACAGATGGAAGACAGAACTGATGGATGTCAACGACACTGGAATCGGCGGTATTAAGGAAGCCGTAGTTCTGATTAAGGGTAAGGGTGCATATTCCAGACTGAAATACGAGAGCGGCGTACACAGAGTGCAGCGCGTGCCAGAAACGGAGTCTGCAGGTCGTGTTCATACTTCTGCAGCAACGGTAGCTGTTCTGCCTGAAGTCGACGATGTGGAAGTGGATCTGAATCCAAACGATGTCAGAGTGGATGTGTACCGCGCTTCCGGTAACGGCGGTCAGTGCGTAAATACCACAGATTCTGCAGTCAGACTGACCCATGAGCCGACTGGACTTGTAGTAACCTGTCAGGATGAAAAGTCCCAGATTAAGAACAAAGAAAAAGCCTTCAAGGTTTTGAAAGCAAGACTCTATGACCTGAAACTACAGGAACAGAACAAAGAGATTTCTGAGGCCAGAAAGAGCCAGGTTGGTTCCGGCGACAGAAGTGAGCGAATCAGAACCTTTAACTTCCAGCAGGGCAGAGTATCCGAGCATAGAATTGGTTTGACTCTGTACAGACTGGATGCAATTTTAGATGGTGATTTAGATGAAATCATCGATGGCTTGATTACTAGTGATCAGGCAGAGAAAATGAAGAACTTCTAATCAGACTTGCTAAATTCGCCCGCAGCGTTGTTGCTCGAATTTGATTCATTTCTCACGTACCATTTGTACGCTCCGAGCCTCATCAAATCCGGCGCCTAGCTACGAACGAATTTCACTGCATCTGCAGACTTACTAAATCCGCCCACAGCGTTGTCAGCTATGTGGGCATGAAACTATGATGAATACAAAATTACTAAAAGACACAACTGAAGATATTGCAGCGGCAGCGGATATTTTGGCAGCGGGAGGGCTGGTTGCATTCCCTACAGAAACGGTCTATGGACTGGGCGCCAATGCCCTCGATGCAGGAGCTGTGGGTAAGGTGTATGCGGCAAAGGGTAGACCTTCTGACAATCCTATGATTGTCCACATATCGTCAAAGGACGATTTGCTTGCACTGACCCCTGAAGTCACCGCTGATATGCAGATTTTGATGGAGCATTTCTGGCCGGGTCCCATGACCATGATTGTGTCAAGGCTTTCCCTGATACCTGATACGACTACAGGCGGCCTTGATACGGTAGGGATTCGTATGCCGGATCATCCCGTGGCGCTTTCTTTGATTAGTGCAGCGCAGTGTCCTATTGCAGCGCCCAGCGCAAATCTCTCCGGAAAGCCCAGTCCAACAACGGCAAAAGATGTCAAAGAGGATCTCTATGGAAGAGTGGATGCGATCATAGAAAGCACCGACTGCCAGGTGGGAATTGAATCCACTGTCATCGATATGACAGGTAAACAGCCTATGATTTTAAGACCTGGCATTATTACCAGAGAGGATTTTGAAGAGGCGCTGAAAAAGCCGGTAGCACTTGATCCAACTTTGAATCAGCGACCGGATGTATTTAATAATGAAGATTTTAAGCCCAGAGCACCGGGCATGAAATATAAGCACTATGCACCGAAAGCACAGATGACGGTCTTTGAAGGAAGCTCGCAGGCTGTGCAGGAGGTCATTTGCAAGGAAGCCGCAAAATACAGGGCGGAGGGCAAGAAGGTCTGTGTCATTGCCTTTGACGAAAAAGATCAGAAAGCTGCAGCGCACCAGTTTTTTGCAAGGCTAAGAGAAGCGGACAGAGAAGGCGCTGATATGATTTTGGCGTCGGCGCTGCCGGAGGAGGGCATTGGCTTTTCTGTCATGAACAGAATGCTGAAGTCCGCAGGATATAATATTAGAAAGGTTTAATACATATGATTATTGCAGTTGCCAGCGACCATGGCGGGTTCGCGTTGAAAAATATTGTAAAGAAACATTTATTAGAAAGGGGATTTAAAGTAGTGGACCTCGGAACTGATTCCGAAGCGTCCGTGGATTATCCCGTGTACGGAAAGGCATGCGGGGAAGCGGTGGCTTCCGGAAAGGCGGATATTGGAATTGTCGTCTGTGGGACAGGCATAGGCATTTCCATCGCTGCCAATAAAGTGAAGGGCATTCGTTGCGGGCTTTGCACTTCTGTAGAGATGGCAAAGCTGACCAAACAGCACAACAATGCCAACATCCTTGCGCTGGGCGGAAGAACCACTGCACCGGAGCTCGCTGTTGAGATTGTTGACGCATGGCTGGATACTGAATTTGAAGGCGGTCGTCACGAGAGAAGAACAGCGATGCTGGACGAGATGTAACCGCAAAGCAGCAGAAAGAGAGGTAAGAGAATGAGCAAAGTATATATTTTTGACCACCCACTGATTCAGCACAAGGTTGCGCTGATGAGAAAGACAGATACCAGCACCAAAGATTTCAGAGAACTGGCAAAGGAAATCGCCATGCTGATGGGTTTTGAGGCGACCAGAAATTTGCCGCTGAAAGAAGTAGAGATAGAAACACCGCTTTGCAGCACTAAGGTAAATATGCTGGAAGGGGAAGATATTGCTATCGTACCAATTCTTCGCGCAGGTCTTGGTTTTGTAGACGGCATGCTGGCACTTGTTCCAAATGCGAAAGTTGGACATGTGGGTCTTTATCGTGATCCTGACACCCACGAGCCGGTGGAATACTACTGCAAGTTGCCGACAGACATTGATAAAAGGCAGATTTTTGTCGTAGATCCTATGCTGGCAACTGGTGGAAGTGCGGCAGCTGCTATTGATTTTATCAAGCAGAGAGGCGGGAAGAATATCACATTCATGTGTTTGATTGCAGCACCGGAGGGCATTGAGGTACTGCAAAAGGCACATCCGGATGTGGATATCTACATCGCAGCGAAAGACGAGAGACTCAACGAACACGCTTACATTATTCCGGGGCTAGGGGATGCAGGCGACAGACTGTTCGGCACAAAATAAAGGGCGATTATTAATGAAATTCCAGGGCAAAATTCTAAGAAGAGAGGATATTTACCATGAAAAATTTTATTCCTGATTCCGTAAGCAAGTTTGATAATGTTTACGATGTACTGAAAGAAAGAGGCTTCATTGAGCAGGTAACCGATGAAGAGGCAGTTAGAGAGTTACTGGGCAAAGAAAAGATCAAATTCTATATCGGTTTTGACCCGACTGCAGACTGTCTGCATATCGGACATTTTATGCAGGTTATCATTTTGATGTACATGCAGAAATATGGACATACACCGGTTGTACTGCTGGGCGGCGGCACCGGTATGGTAGGCGACCCGTCAGGCAGACAGGACATGCGTCAGATGATGACTGTAAATACTATTGATGATAACTGCGCAGCTTTTAAAAAGCTGTTTGATCAGTTCCTTGATTTTGACGATGAATGGAAATACGAGGGCAACAACGGTGTATATGCGCCGGGTCATCAGAACAGAGAACCGCTTCCAGGCAAAGCAATCAGCATTAACAATGCAGATTGGCTGAGACCGCTCAACTATGTTGAGTTCGTAAGAGAAGTAGGAACACACTTTAATGTGAATAATATGCTGCGAGCAGACTGTTACAAGCAGAGAATCGGCGACGGTTTGACTTTCTTTGAACTGAACTACATGCTCATGCAGGCTTATGACTTTACCGTTATGGCAAGAGACTTCGGACTGAAAATGCAGTTCGGCGGCAACGACCAGTGGTCAAACATTCTGGCAGGTAAGGACTTGTCCAGAAAATGGTGCGGTGTTGATGTAGAAGGTATGGTATTTGCACTGCTGACTAACAGTGAGGGTAAGAAAATGGGCAAAACCCAGAAAGGTGCGCTGTGGCTGTCACCGGAGAGAACTTCCCCATATGAGTTCTATCAGTACTGGAGAAATGTCGGCGATGCTGATGTGAACAAGTGTCTGCGTTTCCTGACCTTCCTGCCGATGGAAGAGGTCAATAGGCTATCCTCCCTAGAGGGTGCTGAAATCAACAAGGCGAAGGAAGTGCTGGCTTACGAGGTTACCAAGCTGGTACACGGCGAAGAGGAAGCCAGAAAAGCCCAGGAAGGCGCTAGAGCTGCCTTTGGAGGCGGCGGTGATGCTGCTAACATCCCGACCACAGAAATGGCTGCTGCTGATTTTGACGGTGATGGTAAAGGTCTGGTTTCTCTGATTAAAGAGCTGGGTCTTGTGCCGAGCAATGGTGAAGGCTTCAGAACCATCGAACAGGGTGGACTTTCCGTAAACGGTGAAAAAGTAACCAATCCAAAGATGAACGTAACGGCTGATCTGTTTAAGGACGGCGAACTGCTGATTCAGAAGGGCAAGAAGAAATTCCATAAGGTTGTGATTAAATAAATAGAGGATGATGTGCGGGAGCTGGCTGCAATTAACGGGTGTTTATCGTTAAAGCAGCCGGCTCCTTGTGTTTCATAGGTGCTGCTGCTTAAGATGGATGGAAAAGTATGGATGGCTTAGTTTGCGGCCTTTTTGACAGCTTCTTCGATTTCTGCTACCAACGCGCTGGGCGAAACTTTTAACGCTTCCGCTATGCGAAAGAATGTTTCTAATGTAGGTTTTCTGACACCGCGTTCAATAGCAGAAAGGTGCGTGCGACCGATATCGGCAAAACCACTGACGACTTCCTGTGACAACTGTTTTTCTTCTTGGAAATTATGAGAAATTCTATATGGTGGACACTTCCGACGATGGAACGAATACTTATCATAGAACTTTTGAACTGACTGGACTGCCAAAGGGTGACTACCGTATCATGGTAAAGCCTCAGACAAAAGTTCGGTTTCATTTCAGAGCGGATACTTACAGAAGTATTTATAAAGAGCCGACCTATAAGGAAATGACAACGCTGGCAAAATCCCTTGCGACAAAGAATATCAAATATAAGAATGAAGACATTGGTGAGCATGCGAGACTGTATGGAAAGAGGGTTGAAGTTCCTCTAGGTTTGGCAAAGTCAGAGGATTGCTTAATGGGAACTACCTTTCAACCATATATTGATATCCAGAAGGATGGAAAAACAGCAAAGCTGAGTCTTCGTGTAAAGGGAACAGCACAGTATGTAGATCTTTGGGGTGATTATCTGTATTACGATTCAATCAGGTTTTATACCAGCAGCAGGACTACGACTTTTGATATAGGCTATGATGATGCGCATGGATATTACAGCTACAAGAAAGGATTATATTTCCGAACTAATTATTGGAGTGCAACGCTGTCAAGCAATACGAAACGGAGAGATGCGCAGATTGATAAGCTAATTAAGATTTTTAAGCAGAAGAATGTAAAGGTGCGCATTTATCATTACGAGGATGGCAATTACATTTGGGGAAAGCTTTCTGATGGAGAGCGCAAGAACTGGCTTGCAGTGTTTCAGAAGTACAAGAAAATGCTTAAGGAGTATGAATAGGGATATACAGCAATAGATCAGGTAAGTTGATAAAGTGGAAAGAGGTTTAAGTATGAAAATTTGTAAAGTATGTGGAAAAGAATATGATGGTGCTATAGAAAAATGTGAGATTTGTGGTGCTGGTTTCGCTCCTTGAAAGTGACAGTGATTTTTATAATCAGGGCATTGTGGACGTTTCCTATCGCTATCCGAAGATGTACGTCATCAGACCGCAGCATTTTATTTCGCTGGAGAAAAGTCATGAATAACGATGATTTTAAAGTATATTTTAACGACGAAGATTTTTCAGAACACATTGACTTCGTTGTATGAAATGAGTATAATATGATTAGAATATAGCTATCAAAATAGAGGAGGCGCCACTATGAATATTCGTCCGTCTGCAGCAATTCGTCAAAATTACAACGAGATTGCTGACATGTGCAGAAAGACAGCAGAGCCAGTATTCCTTACAAAGAATGGGGAAGGCGATTTAGTCGTTATGGATATAGAAACATACAATAGACGAGAAAAGATGCTGAAGCTAAGAGAGGAATTGTTAGCGGCAGAAGAAGATAGAATTGCAGGGAGAATAGGATGCACTCTTGATGAACTGGATTCTTATCTTGATGATATCATCTCAGAGGCTTAAATATGAGTAAAGAAACAAAATATCAAGTCATCATTTCTGATAAAGCGAAACAGATGATAGGAATGCATATTCGTTTTATGGGCCAAGTTAACAGAGAAGCGGCAAGCAGTAAAAGGAAAGAACTGATTGCAGCGATGCGCTCTCTTGAACAAATGCCCCAACGGTTTCCTTTTTTTGAGGGACCGTATATTACACCGAATAAGTACCATAAAATATTTGTGGACAAATGGTATTTGATACTTTATCAGATTCAAGACAATCGTGTCTATGTGGATTATGTGATTGACTGCAGAAGAGATTATAGTTGGCTGGCACAATCATAAGGAACAGGCAGTGTACAAAGCGAGGAGAAAACTCCTCATCTGGTTCAATCGTTTTATTGCACTGCGTTTTATGGAGGTCAACGGTTATCTGCCTTCTCGTGTTCGTGTGTTCACAGATGACAGCGGAGAGTTTCGTCCTGCGATTTTGAAGGAAGCGATGAATTTGGAGCTGGACGGACTGGATCGGGAGAAGGTGTATGGCTATCTGGAAGAGCAGAACAACGAGGAGCTTTATAAGTATCTGCTGTTGACCCAGTGCAATGCTTTGAACAAGTGCCTGCCTTACATGTTTGAGAAAATCGATAACTATACAGAGCTGCTGTTTCCAAGCGGACTTCTGAAAGCAGACAGCGTCATCGGCAGGATGATTTCGGAAATCCCGGAAGAGGACTGGACCGATCAGGTGCAGATTATCGGGTGGCTGTATCAGTATTATAACGATGAGCGTAAAAATGCAGTTATCAATATCTATAAAGGAACAGTAAAAAAAGAAGATATACCGGTTGCAACTCAGCTTTTTACCACAGATTGGGTAGTTCGATATGTTGTAGATAATTCGCTTGGAAGATATTGGATTGAAAGAAATCCTGACAGTGGATTGAAAAGCAAGTTGGAATTTTTAGTTGTACCTAGAAGCGGAGAGTTTGTTTTTGTTGACGAAAAAGTAAAGCCAGAGGAGATAACCGTACTGGATCCGTGTATGGGATCTGCACATTTCCTTGTAGACGCTTTTGAGGTTCTGATGGAGATCTATACCGAATGTGGATGGTCGGAGAGAGATGCAGCGAAAAGTATTTTAGAAAATAACCTTCACGGCCTTGAGATTGATGAACGAGCAGGTCAGCTGGCATATTTCGCAGTGCTGATGAAAGCACGCAATCATAACCGTAGAATTTTAAATGATAGTTTGGATTTAAACATTGCGACCATGGAAACATCATCGTTTTTGACTGAGGAAGTGATTTCTTATGTTGCAGCAGGAAATGCAAAGATAGAGGAACTTCTAATGTATATGCAGAAAGCCTTTGCAGATGCAAAAGAGCTTGGCAGTATGATTGGAGTTTCGCAGATGGATTTTGAGTCACTGTCGGAACGGATCCGAGAGATAAAGGAAATGCCGCTGGCAAATCTGTTTGAACAGCCGATTCGTGAGACGGTATTAGAAAAACTGCCTGTTTTGGTAAAACAGGCAAAACTGCTGATGAAGAAATATGATGTGGTAGTGACAAATCCACCATATTTGAATAAATATAACCCTGCTTTGAAAAAGTTTGTCAACGATAATTTTAAGGACTGTTCGGGGGATTTATTCAGCGTATTCATGTATCGGAATTTCCAGTTCTGTAAGGAGAATGGATATTCAGGTTTCATGACGCCGTTTGTTTGGATGTTCATTAAAACCTATGAAAATCTGCGTAACTATATCATCGGTCAGAAGTCTATCGTAACACTGATTCAGATGGAATACTCCGCTTTTGAAGAGGCAACAGTGCCAATCTGCAGCTTTGTTTTGAAGAATGAAAAAAGCGATGGTTGTGGACTGTACTTTAAGCTGTCTGAATTTAAAGGTGGTATGGAAGTACAGAAAGAAAAGGTGCTGGAAGCAATCGCAAATAAGGATTGTGGATATTACTATGAAGCGCAGCAAGCCAACTTCGCAAAGATACCGGGAAGCCCAGTGGCGTATTGGGTGGGAAATTTTACGATTTTTGAGAAACGCCAATTAGCAGAATTAATTGACGCTCGAATTGGAATGGTGTCTGGTAACAATGAAAGATTTTTAAGAATATGGACAGAGATTGAATTTGTAAGAATTGAATTTGATGCAAAACCTGGAAAAAATCCATGTTGTAAGAAATGGTACCCATTACAGAAGGGAGGGGAATACCGACGTTGGTTTGGGAACGAACTATATGTAATTAACTGGGAAAATGATGGTGATGAACTGAAAAATGACAATTATATGGGGAATCGTATTCGGTCACACAACTATAATGGTGAACAGCAATTTAAAGAAGGAATAACATGGAATAGCATTAGTTCCTCTAGGTTCCATTGCCGATATACCCCTGTAGGATTTACTTTTGATGCTGCTGGACCATTATGTGAGGTAAAAGATGTCTCAAGATTGTACTATGTTTTGGGAATGCTAAGCTCTAAGGTAGAAGACTATTTATTTTCTTTAATTAATCCAACTATGAATTTTCCTTCTGGATATTTAGAGAGTTTGCCATACTGTGAAGAACAGTTAGAAAAAACAACTAGTATTGGAATAGAATGTGTTGAAATTAGTAGGAATGACTGGAACACATACGAAACTTCATGGGACTTCAAGAAGCATCCACTAATATAAAGGAGGTGAACAAATATGGGTAAAAAAGTAGATAAGAATAAGTTAGAATATGGGAATCATCCGCCAGAATGGATAACATCTAAAGAAATAGCTTATATTGAGGAGATTGGAGAGATTATTCGTTTTTTTGTTGTTAATTCACCTTGCAAAGGAATAAGCGCTAGAGGCATGACATTTGAGGAATATGGTTGGAGTTCTAAGCAACTTAAAAATGATGGATGCTTACATAAAAGATTATTTGAAATTGCTAATTTAAGCGAGAATGAAACATTCTTTTCATGTGAGAAGAGAGAGGAGACAAAAGAACTATTTGAAAAAGCAAAAATGCGGGGAGACTTTCATTCACAATATAAAGAAAACAGAATCGCAATTTTGGAGAACGGTGGGGCAGTTCGTTCAGTATTTAAAGCAATCAGAAATTCTATTGCACATTGTAGGTTTAAGCTAATCGAGATTGAAGATGATTTGTTGTTTGTAATGGAAAACGGAATAGTTCAATCAAATAAAATAGAAATTAAGGCAAGGCTTGTTATCAAGAAATCAACTTTGATAAAATGGATTCAAGTTGTTCGTGAAGAAGCGAGCGTTTTTGTGGAGCAAGAAAGGCAGAGGGAAGAAAAAATACAAAATGAGATTTTAAACTATATTTTTAAAGAAGAACAGTCAACAATTGAAATGATTACGAGTGAGTTAGGATATAAAAAGGGCACCATTACACGCAATATAGGAGCCTTAAAAGAAAAAGGAAAAATTCAATATTCTAGAGAAAAGAAAACGTGGATATTATGTGAGAGTGTGGCAGCATAATCCATTATGTGACAGATAAAGAAAATACGCAGAAGGATATGCAGATAAAGAGGGATAAAAAAATGGAAAACAGAGGATTTGATTTAAAGATTGAAAATATAACCGATAGCGAAATCACATTAAACTTTTGGAGCGAGGCAAAAGAATCGGTGAGTTTAGGCATTAGAGATATAAAATTCTTTTACGAGACAGAAAAGTGTGATAAGGAAAAGTGCTTAAACTACGGAATGAGAGTTGATAAATGCGGTAAGCAGTTAGAATTTCATTTAGAGAAAGATTGCTCTCAATATAGAACAATGACATTTATTGTGCAGAATAATGATACAAGGAAAGAGTACGCAGTTAGAATTTCTTTGCCTAAAGGGAAACCGACTTATAAGGAGATAAAGTGGAATGAGTACAAAGAATACAGATGAACAGCTGCGAGAATTTTATGTTAATCAGATTAAAACGACTGTGGAAATTGTAAAACAGTTTTCGAATACTAGTGAGTTTTCACCAACTATGCTACTAAATTCTCTTCTTTCTCTCGTAATACTACCATATGAAGAAATAAAACGAAAAGGACGAGGCAGATTGTTTTCGGGAAGAATCATAGAACTAAACAAGAAATTTGGATTTAGCCCTGAAATATTTCAACCGATACAGTCTTGTAATGGTAATGCACCGGTCTATAAAACGAGGAAAGATATTTATGCGTATGTAGGAAAGCTTCGAAATGCAATTGCACATCAGAATTTACGGGTAATTGTTGGCGATAAGAGAGAAATAGAAATTGTGATTTTTAATAGATTTAAGGGAAGTAAATGTAGTAAATGCCAGACAAAAGGATGTACGGAAAAAGGATTGAAGTATAGTAAAAAGGGAATCATTGATTTTCAGATTAGAATTACGATTAAGCAACTGCAGAATCTTGCATTATACATAGCTAACTCATATTTGAAATCTATAGAATAATATTCAACAATAAAGGAGGAACAAAAAATGTCAATGAGTTTTAACGCAATAGGTATTACAGTAACGCCAAAAGAAGGAGAAAGATTCTATCTTAACTTTTGTCTTGACAATTAGGATATATTGACATTGATGAAAATACGGAAACCGTCGTAAGCGTGCCTGAGCAGACTTCAGACTCACTGATTCCTGATGCAAAGCTGCCTTGCGGTCATGTTTTCGCTGTGGGAGCAAGCAGAAGCACCGGCGAAATGTGCATTTATCGTATGGAAAACAAGACGGTGAAAGGCAGTGGAAAGATGGAAACCCAAGGTGTTGGAAATAACAGACCTGTAAAGGAATGCGTCAATGCTGCGTGGACTTACTTTGAAAATAACGTGCGGAATATTATTCCCGGCGTGAGGGTTACGGACAAGGACTATCTACTTTACTATGTGGATACCCAAGGGAAGGGCCTCAGCGCGGAGGTGTCTCTTGCAGAATTTATTGGACTTTGTTCGGCATTTGCAGAACGTTCAGTGATTGACTCTTTGGCGATTGCCGGCGAAATTAAAATTTCAGGCACTTTAGAGGAACTGACCAATCTTGAGGATATCATGCGTGTGTGCAAAAATGCCGGAGCTAAAAAGGTGCTGCTACCGATAGATTCAATCAAGGATCTTCAAAGTGTGCCGAGAGAGCTGATGAATTATGTGCAGCCGATTTTTTATAACGACCCTGTTGACGCAGCGAAGAAAGCGCTGGATATTTATTAAGCGCTGATTATTTGGAGGAAATCAAAATGCGCTACTATTTGTGTACATACTGCAAAAAGGAATTTGAATTTGCGGAGTCTATTTTATTCTGCCCGTTTTGTGGTACGGAGATTTACAATAGAGAAACCGGGGAGTGCGGCGAGGTGGATGAGACAGCGGCAAAGTATCGTAAGGCGAAGAGAAATATGATAGAAGTAGAGCTTTTCAGTGATATTGCAAAGGCTCTGGATGACATGAGAGATGGCATCGAAACCTATATAGACATCATGATGGACAAAGCACTATGGGAGGTTTGTGTTAGAAAGGAAAAAACGCAAAGTTATGACTTTTTTGGTGCGATGGGTGAGTGTCTGGAAGCGCAAAGTGATGAGAGATTCTTTGCTAAAACGAATATGGCTCTGCAGAAATTGGAGACACTGATTGAAAGAGCACCGAAGCAAACGGAAAATGGCGAAGTCGAGATGAAACAGTGTCATGAGGTCTTGAAACGATTAGATGCGACCATTTTTGAAATATTAAAGTGCTTTAGGGCAGTTCAGGGTATAGCCCTTCCGGAAGCGCTTCCGGAATTTCCAGCGATGCGATTTGAAACAAAAGTAAAAGTAGAAAATGTTTCAGAGGAAGCATGCAAAGATTTACTTGATCTTTTGCGACAGCTGCTAAACAAGCTGCAGCGATACGTGAATGAAAATCAGCTTTACTTTAATTACTTCGGGGATACAGCCTCGATTCGGAGGAAGTTTGAAAAGGACGTTGAAAAAACAAAGCAGATGCTTGTAGAGGCAATTGATCAAGAACTAGTATATGACTTTCTAGAAGAAAATGATACTTATGAGAAACTGCTTGCTGTATTTTGGAATGGATTCTATCAATTATCTGTTTATGCGGAGAAAAATGTTGAACAGGATTATTTCTACGAAGGACAGCAGTGCGATCCAAAGCATTTAATTGAGACGCAAATGAAGAAACACTATCGCACCATTTTAGATATGCTCATGAGGGTAGAATGGTCAATGAAGCAGGAGGGACCTTGGGCGGTTCGTGAATACCAGATGGAACTGAAAGGAATTCTGAGGGCTGCGATAGAGCGTGAGGAATGGGAAGATAAAAGAGATAAAGAATGCGATGATTATAGCGACGATAATTCTGCTGCAAAGAAGAATGTGATATTGGAGAGGACGGTAACCAGATTAGTGCTGGGAGAGTGAGGTTAATCCATGTCATGACATTCAGAAGTTATTTGTAAATTATGCACATCCGGTTTTCCATAACAATTTGGTTGACACGGCAGCGCCTTTTACAGGGGGAACCATTTTACAAAAGAAGGCGTCTGCCTTGCCATAGAAACAGCGGAACTTTCGCTGAAAGGGGAGAATGATAGAAGAATCAGCAAGCTGTCTGGCTGTATTTACTTATTCTGCAAGGAAAAGGAATGCTTCGTCTGTAGTCGGAACATACGGAATTTGAATATGAGAAGTAGTATGCTGCGAGTTTGGATAAAGAAAAATATAACAGAAAAATCCCGGTACACCTGGCACTTGCCAGCATACCGGGATTTGTTAGCGTTTGACATATTTTTGATTTGGGCTTCGTGGTTTATCCGGCAGAGTACGGCGGATAAGGTTACATTTCAGCATAGGTGTTAAAATGTTTTCACGAAAGTATTTTTCAGTTTTGATACCGCAGAATTCTTGCATTTGGCTTCTTGTGCGAGGCATCTTACAAAATTCAAGCAGTGCGGACAGCCGAACAGAGTCGAGTTTGATAGTAGCTTCGGTAGTAGCTTCGGTAGTAGCTTCGGTAGTAGCTTCGGTAGTGAAATCGCTATTTGCCGGACCGACGGTTGCAGTAGCAATCTCAGACAGCGGAACTGTGATGCGGAAAATATCACCTTCAACAAATGCCGGCTCGCCACCGGAGTACATTTTTGTGTATTTATAAGTGTTTCGCATGCCGGATCCTAACTCGTCAGCAAGGCCAATTTCTCTAAATACCTTGGAAATTGGAGGATTTTTTTGGAAGGGGTCAAATGTCGCCAGATTTAGCGCACCATATCCATGGGATAAATTCGCGTTTTCCGTAAAAATCCGATTTTTTTCAATGACCAGTTTCGCGATATAGCCACTGGAAAAATCGCGGTGTGCCAGCAGATTAGAAATAATTTCACGTAAGATATGGTCCCTTGCGCTGACGCTTTGAATGCCTTCCAGATGGAAGGTATCGTTTAAATGTTTTTGACCGAAGGCTAGCAATTTGTCATAGCTTTCGATGAGATTGGTTATGACGACTTCCCTGTCATCGTAGCGATCTGTATTGTAAATGCGAAAAATAGCGTCGGTTTTATGCTGTGGAAGCACTGACATGATAGTGCTGTCCTGCCCGAAAAGTAGTATTCCAGCTATGGTAACTCCTTCCTTTTGTGTATGTTCATCAGGAAGAATCAGCCCGGCACTGTGCAGAAGTTCCTCATCTGACATGGATTTCCATGGATGGTTTTCTCCTCTGACTCGCGTCATTTTTCTGGCACGCTCAATTAAATCCGGACGAAGTGCATTAAGCCCAAACCCAGTCACTTTATTTACAAAGTAGGAACCTCTTTTTCTTGCATAGAGCTGAAATACTGCGTCAGAGTGATTTGTGATGTCGATATCCGCATCATGATTTCTGTCATAAATTTTCCCGCCGCAGCGGCATACGTTCGGACTGCTTGGAACTCGAACATAAAGAATCTTTTTCTCTTGAAACTCGTATTCAACTGGAACGAGATAAAGCGGGGGATATAATTTGTTTTCATTGTTGACGGAAGTAACAAAATCTTTCTGCATTTTCTCAATAGAACTCGGGACAATGCCTAAAATTTCGCCGCTGTCATCGACACCGAAGAAAATGTGACCTCCATCACGATTGGAAAAAGCGCATACGGTTTGATAAACATCTTTCGTGATTGCTGTAGTAGATTTTTTGAACTCCACAGTATGGTTTTCCCCTTGATTCATTAATTCTAAAAGTTCAGCAGGCAGCAGCACGGAAAAATCCCCCCCCCTTTTTTTTATTGTTACTTTGAAAATTTACTATTATCTTTTCCTTAAACCATATTTTCATGCGATATGAAAGTGAGAGCAAAGGATTTTTTGAAGTACTTTTATTATAGCATAGAAGAAAACACAATGCCAACTATGTATCGGTCTTTGCCCGGCGTTTGAAGTTTTTGTGAAGGTTATTTTCTCCTGCGCCTTTTTGTGTTACAATAAAATGTATGTAAAAAAGGAGAGCAAGAAGACATGTTGGGATTAACAGCAAGAGAAGCAGAAGAGAGAGCGGCGCAGGGGCTTTCCAACGAGCAGGTGGACTCCTCGACGCGAACAGTAGAAGAAATTATAAAGAGCAACGTATTCACTTATTTTAACTTGATTTTTACGGTACTTGCGGTGCTTTTGATTGTAGTAGGTTCTTTTAAGGACTTGACTTTTATGCTTGTGGTATTTGCTAATACAGCAATCGGTATTGCCCAGGAAATCAAATCGAAGAAAACTTTGGACAACCTGAAACTTTTGAAAATGCCAAAGGCTCATGTTTTTCGAGATGGAAAGGAAGTCGAGCGGCCGGTGGAAGAGCTGGTGCTGGACGATGTGATTGTTCTTCGGGCGGGAAGCCAGATACCGGCGGATGCCATAGTGGTTGATGGCAGCGTACAGGTCAACGAGGCGCTGATTACCGGTGAGTCTGATGAGATTACTAAGACGGCGGATTCTCAGCTTTTGTCCGGCAGCTTTGTGGTATCCGGCACGTGTGCAGCGAAACTGACGGCGGTAGGCAGAAATTCTTACATTTCTAAGTTGACTATTGAAGCGACCAAGGACAAGCACGGCGAGCAGTCGGAGATGATTAAATCGCTGGATAAATTGGTCAAGGTGGTCGGTATTATTATCATTCCGGTAGGACTGATTCTTCTGACACAGCAGTACTTCATTTTAGAAGATGGATTTAGACATAGCGTGACCTCTATGGTTGCAGCGATTTTGGGTATGATTCCTGAAGGGCTTTATATGACGGCAAGTATCGCTATGGTGGTCAGTGCAATGCGTCTTGCAAAGCAGGAGGTGCTGGTTCAGAATATGCGATGCATCGAGACCTTGGCGAGGGTCAACGTGCTTTGCGTGGACAAAACCGGCACGATTACAGAAAACGAGATGAAAGTCGCGCAGATGCAGCGGATTTACGATGGGCTGACAGACGATGAACTGTCCCGCTTAATCGGTGATTTGGCATTTGCCCAGAATCCGGACAATATCACCATGGCGGCGATGCAGGCGTACTTTACAGAAAGGTCGGGAAGAGCCACCCTCAGCGTGTGCGGTTTTTCTTCGAAATATAAATATTGCGGCGCAAGCTACGAGGATGGTAATTTTGTGCTGGGCGCGCCGGAGTTTGTGCTGCGGGAAGCCTTTTCTCAGTATGAAGAAGAAATTACAAAAGTCAGTGAACAGGGATACCGCGTGCTGGCCTTTGCCCGGACAGAAGACGTGCCGGACGGACAGCCGCTTACAGGGCGGACCCGTCTTTTAGGACTTGTCTATCTGATGAATCCGATTCGAAAATCGGCAAGAGAGACATTTGCGTATTTTGCTGAAAACGGCGTAGAGGTCAAGGTTATCTCCGGGGATAATCCGGTGACGGTTTCCAATGTCGCCATGGAAGCAGGCATTGAGAACGCGGACAGATATATCGACGCAAGGCAGCTTGTGACAGAGCGAGCCGTTTATGAAGCGGTAGAGCGGTATACTGTGTTTGGCAGAGTGACGCCGGAACAGAAGCGCATGTTTGTCAAGGCGCTGAAAAAACAGGGCAAGATTGTGGGCATGACAGGAGACGGGGTCAATGATATTCTGGCTCTTCGGGATGCGGACTGCTCCATCGCCATGGCGTCAGGAAGCGAGGCAGCGTCCAATGCGGCGCAGCTGGTGCTGATGGACTCCGATTTTTCAAAGATGCCGTCGGTGGTGGCGGAAGGCCGCAGAGTCGTAAACAACATCGAGAAGACAGCGAGCCTGTTTTTGACAAAGAATATTTTTTCGTTGCTGCTGGCGCTCTTTTCCATCGTCAACGTGCTGTCATACCCGCTGACGCCGTCACAACTTACTCTGATTACCATGTTCACCATCGGCGCGCCGTCCTTTGTGCTGTCGCTGGAGCCGAATCACGATAAAATTACGGGAACCTTCTTCGGAAAGGTCTTTAAAATGGCAACCCCTGCAGGGCTTACTACTTTTGTCAGCGTCAGCTCTCTGGTCATATTCGGAAAAGTCTTTGACGTTGATCCAGATTGTATTTCTACAGCCTGCACGATTTTAGTTGGACTGGTTGGCTTTATGATTCTGGGAAAAGTGGCAAAACCGACTAATAGCTTCCATGTAGGGCTGATTGCAGTCATGCTACTGGGCATGGCGTATTGCTTCTTTTTCCAGAAGAGCTTCTTTGGCATCAATCAGATTTCCACGCAGGCTATGATGCTTCTGGTGGTATTCCTCATTGCTACGGAAGGGCTGTTCCGCTATGTGTACAAGTTTACCAGCCTGTGCGGACGGATTCTCGATCGCGGCGGAAAAAGCCGCAAGACAAAGGAAAAGAAGCACAGAAAAAAGATAAAAATCAGCTGGCAGTAACCATTACCGGACACGGCAGGATGTGGATCACATGTAGTATAGGAGCAAATGAAAAGTGAAAGCTGAAATAAGGAATGTAGGAAAGACTTTTTTTGAGAATCTATATGATGGCGTACTGATGGTCGATGCAGAGTATGCGGTTCAGTACATCAATCCCGCTTACACCCGGATTACAGGGATTACGGCGGAAGACATTGTCGGAAAGCCGCTGAAAGATATCTGCCCCCGGCGCACGTCTTTTGGAAGTAGTCAATTCAGGTAAACCCATCGTTGGAGCGCTTAGAAGCGAACAGGGAATAGACTACACGGTAAATATGTCACCGCTCATAGAAAATCAAAAAATTGTAGGCGGTATTTCTATCGTCAGCAATATTGAAGACGTGAGGACGTTGTCTAATACGATAAATAAATACGAAACAAAATTCGGCGACTGGAGAATCGGATGCGGTCTATCCATCGGACTAAATATACGCTGGACAATATCATGGCGCAGGATCCGTTGTCAAAGAAGTTGAAAGAGGATATTAGAAGGCAGGCGCAGGAATGCTTTGAACGGCTCATAGAGGGCATGAAGCAGGCACAGGGTATTACGGAACAGCTAAAGGCGGATAAGCCACTTGAGTGGGTGCAGAAAATGAACAATATCCGAAATACAGTGGAGGAAGTTATCAATGCGGAATTGATTTACGCATTGAGTTGGCGGTAATGCAAAATAAGGGACAAAGTAGCAACCCTACCTTGTCCCTCTTAGTTTTTTATAGGCAAAAGCTTAAACAGGGTCGTTACAATTTGATAACGGTACAACCATTACGGATTTTACCGTCCTCGCCCATGATTTCATTTTTGGTGCGTACTCGTTTGCCTGTCTCGTCAAAAAATACACTTCGTGCGGCAATCTTGATTTCGGGTAGCAGTGTCCTTTCACTGAAAATCAGATGTCAGAGGATTTGATATATAAACTGCTCCTGCACGAACTTCCTCGCCAGTTCCATGTTTTCTTCCAGCGTCAATTCATTCTGCATGGCAATATCAAAGGAATAGGCAAGCTGTGCTTTTGGATGTTTCTCGCAGCTCTCCACAGCATTCCAGAGGGTCGCCCGGTCAAGATATATTTCCGGCGCATGGGGCGGCAGCATGATTTCCGAAGCGATCACGCCGCCCTTTTTGGTGTAATCGCTGACTTCTCCATAGTAGCTGCTGTAAAGACGCTCCCCGGCTCGGTAGGCTGCGCTGGCAATGGCGCTCTGACCGGCGCTACGCTTTATCTGTGCGATTGAAAAATGATAAAGTGCTATCCTTAGTCACCGCCTTTCTCCTGCCCGGAAATACGGGCGTGGTTTTCTACGGCAGACCGGATGAAATGCTCCGCCTGCGGCAGATTCAAAATGCTTTCCATGAGGGAATAAAATTCCGCTTCGGATAGCTCCTTTGTCTGTGGTGCAATGCTCTCAATAGCTGCCCCACGGGTAATCAGCCGGTGCGTCCTCTGTTTCCGGGAACCGCTTTCCAGATACGCCTGCCGGTTTTTCAAACGCTGCATTTTCCGTTTTTCCCGTTCCAGCAGGACAGTGGTTTTTTCATATTCCTGCTTCAACTGTTCCAAAGATTTTTCCATGTTCTCACATCCTTTGCTTATAAGATAAAGAAAGACCATCCGCAGACAGTCCGTGTGTCAGTGCTTCTATAAAACCCGATGAAAAGGGAAAACCGCAGAGCGGATTTCTCTTTGCGGCGGGTACACAGGGGATAGCCGCTTTAGCGGCGCAAGGGGGTGTAGCCACCTTGTCGGAGCGAAGCGAACGCAGACCTCGGATTGCTGATTTTATCAGCGGCAGAGGTAAGCTCCGCAGGACGCACGATACATGGTCTTTAGACTATGTATAGAAGTGCGCCCTTAGTTCCTAAGGGATTTTGCCGTTTCCGGCAGTTTTGTCCTTTTTCTTGGAACGCTTAGAAAGGTACTTCGGGCAGTCAACCACAACCGCCCGGAAGCTCTGTTTACATTCGTGCTGGCATTTCCGGCACAGTTCGTTGTAAGTGATACGGCTGCGGTCATTTAAGAAGAACGACCATTCCAGCCGCCGCTTGTTGCTCATTCTTGCCATAACCGGCTCCTTTCTCCGTTTCTATCTGATGTACGCAGATAGGCTGTTTTGGTGTAGCGTTTCGGTATCATTTTTAAGGTTTTTCCCTCTGTATACCCCTTTGTAAAGTGCGGCAGTATTGCAGTCAGGGAATGATAACTCACGCTTATTTGTCGCTTCTCGGTACGGTTTCGGAGCCTTTTGCCATCCATTCAAAGAAAGCAATTTTGCTGACCTTGATAAGTCTGCCCCTGCGGAACGCTGGAAAGCCGGGTGTGTGTACCAGCTCATAGGCGCTCGCTCTTGAAATTCCCATAATCTGCTGAATGTCCGCCACATCCAGAACCAGCGGTAAATCCTCGTAGCTGTTCAATCTCTTTTTATCGTTCATTCTGTTCCTCCCATAAATCAAATAGGTTAAAATGCTTCCTGTTGCCGTTTTCCCCAAAAGCCGTTTTCCTGCCCCATTCCTGCGGTGTTTCCCTGCATTGGTGCGCCGGATGCGTCACTTCTCCTGCCGGTCATATCCCTTTTGGACGGTCATTCACTTGTCAAGGTACTGTGCGGTACGAAATTACCAACTGCAATCATCATAGCGTACTATCCTTGACAAAACAATGATTCTGCGATACCATGAGTGTAACGGATATAACTGAATTATATAATTACCATAAACGAAGGCAGGGGATAGGGATGGAGAATCAGTTTATACGACATGAGCCATGTTTTGAGAGGATTTTGTTTGTCCTGACGCTGGACAGGAAGAAAATGAAAGAGCGGATTTTGATTGGGGAAGAACAGCAGATCCGCTTCCGGCTGAACGGGAGCCAAAACACAGAGGTGCTTTGTGATATGACACGCCCGCTGGGAACTTTTTTGATAAACTTTGAGCGTGACACGGACAGAGATTGGAACTTATACGGGCTTTCTCCACTGCGGCAAGCCCTCCACTCCAACCGATGGAAACAGCCGGAGCTGGAGCAGGCGGCAAGCGAATTTCTCTGGGGAAAATATCTTAGCAATGACCCTCTGAAAATGTATGTGGCGTTCCGTATCTGGAACAGCTATCTGCTTTCCAGAGAACCCCGTGACCGTAACGCTGCCTGTGACCGCTTCATGGATAAAATGAGCAGCCTGACCGGGGTATTCCATAACGAAGCCATGAGCTTTGACAGGGAGACAGGAAAACCGAAACATTTTCAAGCTGGCAGCCTTTATTTCAAAGGCGCACCATCAGAAGATACCCGGCTTGACCTCTGGTTCCCGGACAACCGTCGCACAGAAGAATGTGTGTCTGCCTATGCGTCTCTCTACCCGTTGATTACCTATTATCTGAACAGGCTGAATGACTGGGGGCTTTGCTTCCGGCAGTGCAAGGTCTGCGGGAAATATTTTCTGGCAAAGAGCCAGCGGTATGAGCTGTGCAGCGACAAGTGCCGCAAAGCACAGGCGCTTCAAAACAAGCGGGAATTTGACGAGAGGGCAAGAGAAAATAACTATGACCTGCTTTATAAAAATGAATGCCAGAACTGGCGCAACAAAATAAACCGGGTAAAAAATACCGCAGGCTTTCCGGCTGACTGTCTGGAAAAAATACAGGCTGCCTTTTCCGACTTTAAGAAAGAAGCCTTACAGAGAAAAAAGGCTGTAAAAACAGGAACAGCCAGCCCGAAAGAATTTGCGGACTGGCTGTATCAGCAGAGTAATGTAATTGTTGAGCTGACCGAGATATGAAAAACTTTCTATCGTCAATTTCGCATTATTGCAATAACAGATTGCTTCTTCCATGAATGGTAATATTATCATCAAACTTTTGGAAGAACTATAAATGTCCGAGGTGCCTTTGATTTCGACAGAAAAACAGGCTGAATTGTTACAACGCTCGGACATTTCAAAAATCTTTTTGAGAAATGGCGGAAAAAGCGGGGCAGCATACGCCGCCCCGCCGATCTCAAAAGGTCATTCCATTGTCTTAATGCGGTCTACAAGAGATTGCTTATGGCAATAGCGAATGGCTAAAGTCGAATATATCAATGCAATTACTACGAGGACTGCAAAAAATAGAAGCACTTGCAAGAATGGGAAAGTATAATGCAATTTTCCGAACACTCCAACTTGATTAAATATCTGGCATAGAATATAACCTGCTGCTGTGCCGAAAATAAATGTTATTGCCATTGTCCCAAACACATAATACAAACATTCCATTCTCAACATCTTATATAATTGCTTATTTGATAGACCAATAGATTGCAATACGCCAAATTCTTGTTGTCTGGATACAAGGTTCGTCATCAAGGTATTGCAAAGGTTGATAATACCGAAAATTGCAATAAAAACAATTAACCCGTAGATCGGAATCTGATACCCTGTCATGTGCATTTTTATGGAAGATAGTGCGTCATCAAAGCTATTAAATTGAATATCAGGATTGTCACCGATTGCATTTAAGACGACATTTTCTGCCGCAGGAAGTTGGTTCACATCTGCATTTATGACAAATTCAGTATTAAAATTCTTCTTCTCTTGATATATCTCGGATAGTATATTTTCCGGGACAAAGAAATATGTTCCGTTGTAGTCCGTATCGCTCATGTCAATAGTTCCGACGACAGATAATTCGATTTTCTTTCCAGAAGAAGATACTATTGTTACCACATCTCCTAAAGCAACACTATAATCTTCCCATGACTTTAGCATACCGGCTGTGTCGTCAATTAAGATACCATTTTTCTCGACAAGTTCTTGGTAGCTTATTTCCTCTGATAGTAGGTTATTCGATAAGCTGGAAAATTCATCGTCCGACAATCCTATAATTTCACGGAACGAGGACGGTTCTTTTTTATCTGGAAGTAAAATGTCTGCGGAACATCCCTTTATAGATTTAACATCTGTGATATATGGAGAATCTGTCAAAAGATTTATCATGCTATCGTCCAGCGGATTATCTTTCAAGGAATTGTCGCTATATTCATCGGAAAGTGTAATCAAAAATTCCTTATCACCAAATGACTGCCGGGCCATATCTTCTTCATCAATAGAAGCCAGAAATGTTGCTGCACTCATCAGTAAAATTCCTGAAAATCCCAATGATATTAAAGTCAAAATCACTTTTTTGTGGTTTCGCATAAAACCGATTTTAGCTAAATTTTCAGGAGTTAGTTTTCTCCTTAATTTTTTGGTGTTTAACTTTTCGTTTTCAGTTGTCGTTGATATGCGTACAGCTTCAATGGGAGAAATGCTTGCTGCAATTTTAATCGGCTTGCGAATTGATAGAACAACCGATAATTCAGTCAATATGGAGATAACAACGATAATTGCCAATGTATTAAGCCAATTCCAGCCTTTGGGTACAAGCACATATCCTATTAAGCAGCCAACTACAATCCCTAATGGAATTGAAGTGCGGGATAATTGCCAGCTTTCTCTTTTTACCATGCGTTTAATCTGTTTTTGGGTCATGCCAATTACCCTTAAACGGCCATATTCTTTGACTTTCCCAACGACTGAAATATAAAATAGGCTGTATATAACGGTGGAACAGGCAATCACAATTAGAATACTAATTGCCGCTACACCCAGCATATCTCGGCTTGAGTTATCAACACTATCAAAGTAAGACGAACTATAAGCGATCTGTTCTTCTCTGATTCCATAAGGGGTCAAACAAGATTTAATCAAATTTTTCAATTCGTCCTCTTTGAATGATCCGCTTCCCATTATCCGTAGTGTAGCATTATAAGGGATGTGATCTTGAAAATACGATTGCAGAAAAGAATCAGATACCAATACTTGATACCGCCTATTTGCACCATCGTCATGTAAAAGACCGCATACAGTGAAATTTGCATTTTTCCCATTTTGCAACGGTAATTCGATTTCTTGGTTCAATTCAACAGGGCGGCCAATATGTTTCAAATAGGCTTCCGAAACTGCAACTTCATTTTCCTTATCAGGTAAGTTCCCAACAAATTCTGTGGAATACAAATACAGATTATTGCTGTCCCGAAAATTAACATTCAATGTATAATCATCAACACGGAAACTATCAACTAAAGCCTCTGTTCCTACCATTTCAATGTTGGAATCTTGCCTTAAATCATTGATTGTTTCCAAATCCACATCAATAACTGCCGCTTGGTAGCGCCCCTGTAAGAATGTTTTCAATTCATGTGATTTTCCGAATGTATAGAGCGCAAGAACGGTCATAAGGCAGGCAGCAAAAGCAATCGTTACAATAATAAAGATGTTTCTTCGCTTATCTGCTTTAATGCTTCTGTTTGCCAGCTTCTTTGTAATGGCGCTGGTATCATTCTCAAAAGGCCATGTCACAGTCTGCCACCTCCTTACTCCACAATCTTGCCGTCCTCAATGCGGACAATCCGATCTGCAAGGCGGGCAATATCGTTGTTGTGGGTAATCATCACAACGGTTTGCCGAAACTCCGCGCTGGTACGCTTGATAAGTCCCAGCACCTCGGCGCTGGTCTTACTGTCAAGGTTGCCGGTCGGCTCGTCGGCCAGCACAATAGCCGGTTTGGTAATCAGGGCGCGGGCAATCGCCACACGCTGCTGCTGTCCGCCGGAAAGATTGTTGGGCATATTTTTCAGTTTATCTTCCAGCCCCAGCAGGTGAACGATCTCGTCCAAAAACTTCTGATCCACCGTATCCCCGTCCAGTTCCACCGGCAGGACAATGTTCTCATACACATTCAGAATGGGAACAAGGTTATAGTTCTGGAAGATAAAGCCAATGTTGCGGCGGCGGAAGATGGTGAGCTGTTCGTCGTTCATTTTCGACAGCTCTTTGTCCCGGACAAGCACATTGCCGGAAGTAGGGGTGTCCAGCCCGCCCATCATGTGAAGCAGGGTAGACTTGCCGCTGCCGGAGGTTCCCACAACGGCCACAAATTCGCCGTCATTTACGGAGAAGTTCACGCCGTCAAGGGCGCGGGTGATATTTGGCTCTGTGCCGTAATACTTTTTCAGATCAATCGTCTGCAAAACGCTCATACTCAAAACTCCTTTCAAGGCTTTCTGCCTGTTGATAAGGCTATTGTAAAACCCAAATGTCCGCGAAATGTTACAGCGGCCAAAAAATTTCATTGAAAATCGGGGTGAAATGTTACAACGCTCGGACATTTCAAAAAAATTTACGGCGGGCAGCCGGAAATGGCCGTCCGCCGCGTTCTATTTTGTAGGCAGCATAATGGAAAATTCCGAACCCTTGCCCGGCTCCGAAAACACTTTGATATAGCCGCCCTGCCGCGTTACGATCTCGCGGGCCAGATACAGGCCAATGCCCACGCCCTGCTGTTCGTGTACTTCTTCCTCACGATAAAAGCGCCGGAAGATGGCGGCCTGATTGCTTTCGGAAATGCCCTTGCCGGTGTCGGTCACTTTGATCTCCACATACATTTCCCACAGCACCACAGACACCGTGATTTTCCCGCCTGCCAGGGTGTACTTCACCGCATTGTCCAGCAGGTTAAAGAGGGCTTCGGATGTCCACTTGCTGTCATGGGAAACGGTCAAATCCTCCGGGCAGTCCACGGACACGGCGATTTCCTTTTTCTCCGCTGCATACACGATCCCACTCATGGCCTGCGCCACGGTATCAAAGAGGCGGCCCGATTTCTTATCCAACTGGATCACGCCCGTTTCCAGCCGGGAGGTTTTCACAAGGGCCTGAAAGAGAAACTCCAGTTTATCCGTCTGGCTGCGGATTCCCCGGATAAAGTCGGTGCGCTCTGCCTCGGTCATAGGCTTTTCCAGCAGGGTGTCCGTCGCCATTTTCAGATTGCTTACCGGCGTTTTCACCTGATGGGAAATATCCGATACAAGGGTCTGTAACTCCTGCCGTTCCTCGTCCACCCGGCGGCGGTTCTCCTGCATGATCTGGTAAAGCCTTGCCAGCCGGTGTCCGATTCTGGCAAGCTGGGTTTCGCTGTCCTCCGGACGTTTTGGCGCTTCATTTCCGGCGATCATGTGGTCTAAGGTCTGGCATAGGTCAGCGGTAAACTGCGACAGCCGCTTTCCAAACACCTGCGTCAGTACAAAAATCCCCACAAGGGCGCACAGCAGCAGCGCCCCGCCAGTCAGCAGCGCCGCCGTTTGTTTTGTCACAAAAAACAGGGCTATGGTGATCCCGGACATGGAGAGGGCAAGCCCTATTGCCACCCGGCCAAACAGCCGCCTTACCGAGAGGTTTTGAAACTTCATTTTGCCTCGCCTCCCGTCCATTGATACCCCATGCCGTAAACAGTCTTGATGTAGGGTGCGCCGCCGTCAGATTCAATCTTGCTGCGAATCCGGCTGATGGAGGTTGTCAGGGTGTGTTCGTCCACAAACCTCTCGTCTATATCCCACAGCTTTTCCAAAAGCTTCCCACGGGTCAGCACTTGCCGGGGATTTTTGCGGAACAGGTTCAGCATTTTATACTCCATCGGGGATAGGGGCAGGGGCTTGCCGTTTAGGGACGCCGTCTGCTCCGAGAAGTCCAGAAACAGCCGCCCGTCGTCGTAAATGTCCTTGGCCGGTTTGTGGTGTTCCAGCATAGCGAACATGGCTTTGATTTTTCGCTGCAAGGCCCCGATCACAAAGGGCTTTGTGATGTAGTCCACCGCGCCCACCTCATAGCCCCGTATCTGGTCGCTCTCCTGATCGTTGGCGGTCAGGAATATTACGATGGTGTCCGGGTGCTGGGGCTTTATCAGCTTGCACAGCTCAAAACCGTTCCCATCTGGCAGGTTAATGTCCAACAGCACTAAATCAAATTCCCGCTGGCGGATGGCGTCGGCTGCGGTTCTGGCATTTAGAGTAGAAGTCACGCCGTAGCCGTCTGCGGTCAGGTTATAGGCTAACATCTTATTCAAAAAACTGTCGTCCTCGACAATTAAAATCTGCTTCATATTCTCACTTCCTTTGCTTTTTGCAGATAGTATAACAGGCAAATGTCCGAGAATTGTTACAAGGACAAATATATTTATCATTTTACAGCTTTTTTATGTGTACTGCAATTTTATAAAAGAAAGGACAGCAGTATCATCAAATTGCTGTCCTTGCGGTTTATTATAGCTGGTAGTGTATAAGCGTGGGTTCATCATATTTGGTGTGGTATCTTTAACTATGGGAAACTCCTGTTTCCCATTTTGAAACCGCCCTATTACTAATGTTAAGCTTTTCTGCCAGCTGTAGCTGAGTAAGATTTTTTTCTTTACGACATTCAGCAATAAATTTTCCAATTTTTTCTTGATTCATTTCTTACCTCCTGGTTTTATCATACATAATAAGCATTTTTTTTGGAAGGAACTATTGGTTGATTCTCTAATTCAGCCATCAGTTGACTACTAGTACATCGAATAATGAATGCCGGCTATTAATAGCTACTTGCAACTTTACTTTTATATTGGCGGTGGACTTTATGTTCCTTCGTTTCACACATCGGGATATGACTTCACTGACAGTATCATGGAAAATGCTGTGGAAATGTTTAAAAGTCTCATTGAAGAATAACGCTGGCTTGAGAGAGGAGGACGAAAGATGCAGATCGATTATAATGAAATCGAGATGGCAGCGATGGAAGCATATAAACGCGGAGATGAAAAGGAATCCGTTCGGCTGGGGATTGAATTTTCGAAACAGCTGCGGGAGGCTGTCGCCCGTGGGGAAGATTATTGCTCTTGCACCAGACCGTGTAGAATGCATGGAAACTGTGTTGAATGCGTAGCAGCGCATCGAGCGAACAGAGACCACCTTCCGGTTTGTTTCCACGATATGATGAATGAAAGATTATATGGTCTTTCGGAATTGACAGAGCAGACTATTGCAGAAAAAATAGAGGCAGAATCTCAAGGTGTGTGAATCAAAGAAAAAACGGCGAGGTAATTCCCGCCATTTTCTCTTTGGATTAGGACTTTATTATAATTTATTATAGGTATTTGCGAATTGTATAAAATATATTATCCACATCAAATCTGTGAATCATGCTGTAAATATAATACCGTTTTTTGCGGATTTGTCAAGGGGTTTGGGAATATTTTTTTGTCCATAATGCAAATGCACGATTTATAATAATATATTGCATGTAATCTATGCGTATGAGTCAGGGCTGCGTTTATGACAGCTCTGAAATTTGATTTTTATTTTTCAGTTTGCGAGCCAGATACACTGCAGGGGTGTCCAAAACGCTGGTGAAAATGAAGATGACGTAGCTGGACATGCAGATGTGAATCAGTGTAGAAAAACTGTGGACTCCTACAAAAGCACCGAAGGTAAATAGTACGGTATTCATAAGCTGAGACAGCAAGGTGGAGCCGTTATTGCGGATCCAAAGTCCTTTCTGGCTGTCACCGAGTACTTTTTCCGTGCGTTTCCAAATCAGATGGTAAGCGCAGACATCAAACATCTGTACGATACCATAGACTGCGATGCTGACCAGCATAAGCCGCGGTGTGTTGGAAAATACCGACTGAATGGAAGGCATTGCCCAGTCGTTTGCATTTGGCGTGTATAAGAACCAGGACTGGGAAATCAGAATGAAAGCTATGCTGACACAAATGCCGATTTTTACAGCAGTGTTTGCGTATTTTCTGCCTTCTGTTTCACTTAAAATGTCAGTGACCAGGAAAGTAGAGGCAAACAGGATATTGCCCAAAGTCTGTTCCATGCCGAAAGCATCTACCAGAATCAGCGCTTCAATATTAGCTGCGATAGTGGCGACCACAGTCCACATATAAAGACCGGTCTTACCGAAAAATTTATAAAAAAGAACAACTGCTGCATAAATGCAGACTAGACTCACGATTAAAACTAATTCATTACTCATTAGATTTACCTCCTACTCCGAAATCTGTATTATTCATTAAAATATCTACCCGCTCATTATGCAGGTATTTTGGCATGATGGTGTTTTTAAAAAGCTCGATAACGCGGGGATCAGGCCGCACCGGGGTAGAGTTTTCTACCATAATATTGACACAAACCCGCTCAAAGTATGCCAGCCCTGTTTCGATGTCGGATCTCATAGAATCCGCCGTTTGTCCTGGAATACCGAAGAGCAGACAGCATTCGTTGAAGTCCTCAGCGATTTTCTCAGGGTCTGTTTCGTCGATGCCCTTTAATAGATAGGATTCTCTAAAGAGAGAATCAAAGGTTTCCACTCCGATTTTAAATTTTAGAAGAATGCCGGCAGCAGCAAATTCTTCCCGGAGGTGGCTGATACAACTTCTGTCTGTCCAGTGACATTCAAAGTGAACCTGCTTGATGTTTTTCGTCTTGCAGACTGTTTTAATCTGTGCCATGGTAGCCTTGTCCAAATCACAGATGCTGCCGGAATTGATTACCTCCAGCTTGTGGTAAAGCCCTGTAATTTTGCCAAGCACTTCCCGGTTTAGATTGAAGTTTGCGGTTTCGTCTTTGGAAAAATCCAGATGATAATCGCAGAATCTGCATCTGCGCCATTTACATCCGCTGCCGCGCAGGAGGACGATCTCCCGCGGATTCTTGTCAGAAATGATGGAATAACGTTCCATTTTTTGTCCTTTCCCGGAACAAAAAATGCGCCTACAGAATCTGCAGGCACATTAAAATAATAATCAAAAATAATGTTGACTTTAGTTCCGTAGTTTTGTTTATAGACAGGATGGTCACGAACTGTCTTATTTTATTTTCGTAAGTACTATAGCACAAATTAGCGGCGTTGTCAAAGAAAAGTGACAAATTAAAATCTTTATGATATACTGAGTAAATAGTTTTTAAGTAGGAGTTAAACGATGATATATAAAAATGTGTTAGACGCCATGGGTGAAACACCGATGATTCAGCTGAATAAAATGGTTAGTCCTGAAAGTGCGAGGGTGCTTGTAAAATTTGAGGGGCTTAACGTAGGCGGTTCTGTAAAGACGAGAACTGCTTACAATATGATTACAAAGGCGGAGGAAGACGGAATTTTGCGGCCGGATTCTGTGATTGTTGAACCGACCAGCGGGAATCAGGGAATTGGGCTTGCCCTTGTAGGCGCAGTAAAAGGCTATGAGACTGTTATTATCATGCCGGATTCTGTCAGTCAGGAAAGGAGACTTCTCGTAGAGCACTATGGGGCTAGGGTGGTGTTAGTTCACGATGAAGGAAATATCGGAGACTGCATTGAGGAATGTGTGCAGATGGCTGCACGCATGGCAGCTGAAAATCCGAAAGTTTTCGTTCCGCAGCAGTTTGAAAATGAAGCAAATCCAATGGTGCATCGTCACCATACCGGGCTTGAGATTTTGGAACAGGTGGCAGGACCTATTGACGGATTTTGTTCTGGTATTGGCACCGGCGGAACCATTACAGGTATCGGAGAAACGCTGAAAGCTTTGAATCCGCAGATTGAAATCTGGGCAGTGGAGCCGCAGAATGCTGCGATTTTAGCAGGAGGTACGGTGGGAACACATATACAGATGGGAATTGGAGATGGTATTATCCCAAAGGTTTTGAATCAGCAGATTTACGATGATATCTATATCGTCAGCGATGAAGAGGCGCTGCAGACGGCCAAGGACTTGGCACGCAAGGAAGGGCTCATGTGCGGTATCTCCAGCGGTACCAATGTGGCAGCGGCGCTTAGGCTGGCAGAAAAACTGGGAAAAGGCAAGACCGTCGTAACGATATTGCCTGACACTGCAGAGAGGTATTTTTCTACGCCGCTGTTTGAGTAGGGAGATAGTAGAGCAGTATTCTTAACCTAAAATCCAAAAAAATGAATTTTGTGTATAACGAAATTACAAAAACTTAACCGAAATCCAGAGAAACATCAAGAAATGTATAAGTTTTATGATGAATGTCAACTGCCTCGCTTTCAAAATTGCAGAAATCCTGGGATTTCGGTTATTTTATTGTGTAAATTCCGATTCAGGCTAAACCTAGATGATGATATTTATACATTTTTTGCAAAAATTTTAGATTTAGGTTAAGCTTTTCTAAAGAGAGGAAGAAGTTGTCCTTTGATGATTCGATCAATAGCAGCAACATCCAGTGTGCCATCGGGGTTGTCCATTGTGACAATCAGATTCTTCGGCATTACAATATTGTTGTGATGATATGTAGTAATTTTATTGAAAAAGCTTTCCCTGTATCTTTCGTTGTGCAAAAGTCCTGCATGCTCCCAGAAAATGTCTTCATATAAAGGTGGTGTGATCTCAAAATCTGGTCTGCAGGTAATCCAGTGCCCGTCAGGTGTTTGCAGACGAACCTTTGGCTCATATCTAAAATCAATATTCGCAGCGTGCATTAGCTCTGCAATAATGACTTCGGATTTCGAACGCAAATATAAACCAAAAGAAGTCGAATAGGTTAAGCCTTCCGGACGGTAACTCGCCTCTGCACCGTCATAATGTGGAGATTTGCTCTTGAGGTTAGAGGGGAGAATGAGGTCAGAATAGGCCTTCGGCAGACGCTTTTGAATAGAGAACGGATCGTAGGGACCATAACGCGTTAGAACTTTTTCCTGTATATGAAGATTTTGTTCAATCTGGCAGGTGGCCTCCTCTAAAAATCTTCGATACTTTAAGTCATAAATCAGGTCGGAATTTTTACTATGAATGTAATGTTGCTTTTTGGCAGAGTCAATCCAATAATAATAAAGTCTGCCGTTGATTGTTTTATAAGTGAGTTTACCCTGCGGCAATTTTTGAAGCGCTGTGTGATATTGATGTAGAAGTTTCTTTTGCAGTGCGATATCTTGCTGTGTTAATTCGATGTATCCCATGATAACCTCCTTCGATGAATGTATTTTATAGGAATATTTTACAATAAATGTAAATTAAATGCAACTAAAAAATCGAATTTACCAGGGCGAGCAGAGGCAAATAGTTATTATGACAGTTTAACGGGGAAGGGATTTAACCTAAAACGAGAAATTTTTAAAAAAGTGTATAAGAGAAGAGAGCAAATCTTAACCCAAAATAAGAAACCGCTTAAAAAATGTATAAAACTGTTGACATTATTTAGGTAGCGGCGCTTGAATTTCTATTCATATACAGTTTTCTGAGACTTCATGCAATATTCTTGTTAATTTATCTATCAGCTGGCATAAAATCCAAACAGATTGCCGATACAGAGGATGACTCTTATACACTTTTTGGAGAAAATCAAAATTTAGGTTAAGGTTCGTGTTAAAGATAAGGAACACCGCTTTGATTTGATTGCAGTTATAAAATTTCCCGCATTTGTTGAGGATTTCATGCAAAAAGATGTTGCAATCTCAAGGGTTTTGCTATATAATAGTCGTGCACTGTGCTTTCACAGGCGATTTGCATGCGTAGAACCGCCAGGGTTCGGCAGCGCTGCAAGCTAAAAGTTAGTTTTAGTCATGCCGAAACAAATTCCTTGTGGAATTTCAGTAGGCAGAACCGAAAACGATACCGGCGAAGGTATCTTAGTAGGTAGAAAGGAAGAGACAATGAAATCTTACATTGCAAAACCTGCAGAAGTAGAACGTAAATGGTACGTTGTTGATGCAGAAGGTAAGACTCTCGGCAGACTGGCATCTGAAGTTGCTTCTGTTCTGAGAGGAAAGAACAAGCCAATCTACACTCCGCACGTTGACTGTGGCGATTATGTAATCGTAATCAACGCTGAGAAAGTAGAAGTAACCGGCAAGAAGAGAAAAGAAAAGATTTACAAGAGACATACTGGATATCCAGGTGGTCTGAGAGAAATCACTTTCGAAAAGTTACAGGCAAAGAAACCAGAAGAAATCATTAAGCACGCAGTGAAAGGCATGCTTCCTGATGGAAAACTGGGCAGACAGATGTTTAAGAAGTTAAAAGTTTACGCAGGTCCTGAGCATGCACATGCTGCACAGAAGCCGGAAACTTTGGAAATCTAAGGAAAGGGAGGAATAGACAATGGCAAAATTACAATATCAGGGAACTGGTAGAAGAAAACATTCAGTTGCTAGAGTTAGATTAATCCCTGGAACTGGAAAAATCACTGTAAACAAGAAAGACTTAGAAGATTACTTCGGAATGGAAATCGTTAAGAGAGAAGTAAGAAGACCTTTTGAAGTTGCAGGCTGCGAAGGCAAATTCGATGTAATTGCTACAGTAGCAGGCGGCGGATTTACGGGTCAGGCTGGTGCGCTGAGACACGGTATCTCAAGAGCACTTTGCCAGGCTGACAAGGAAAGCTACAGAGCGCCTTTAAAAGCTGCTGGATTCTTAACAAGAGACCCAAGAATGAAGGAAAGAAAGAAGTACGGTCTGAAAAAGGCAAGAAGAGCTTCCCAGTTCTCCAAGCGTTAATCAGAAAAGGTATTTATACTTTCAGCAATCAAAAACAAACCCCATCTTCGGATGGGGTTTTGTGTTGCCGATTTTACATTGCAGACTTTACATCTCGGCGGAATCCGTCCATCGTGTAGTCTGTACCAAGTCCTTGCCAGAAATGCTCTGGATCTTCGTGGTCAGAGGCAGTGCCACGAAGATAACCTTCGTAGTGTGAAACGATGACGCCGTCTGCCAGCGGATCTAACCCGTATTTATGGCAAAGCCATGCGAAAAGTTCCACCGCAGTATCGTAAGTCAGCTTTGCACAGGCGAGGGCTTCTTCCCTGTTATCACAGGTAAACCCAAATTGACTGGTATAGGAAAGGGAGGCGGGTTCACACATTTCTACGCCGATGTGGGTGCTGTTGTAAGTGCCGCCGCAGTGCCAGGCACGGTGATTCCACGGCAGTGTCTGATAAATTTTTCCGTCTGTGCCGTCGATAAATGCGTGAACGCAGGCTTCCTGACAGTCGGGATTGTTCCACTTTTCCATAAAGTAAAAAGGCTGCTGATAGGCGCAGCCTACTGAGTGCAGCATGAGTCCTTTCACCTCAATGGTATCGCCTTCTAAAAAGCAGGCACTTTTTGTTAGATAAGATTCTATAATTTCCATGATAAATTCCTCCGGGGATTAATGTAGTTTCATTATATCCTATGGCAAGAAATTTTACAAAATGATATTTCTATGGTTGTATTTTTGCCATTACCATGTTATGGTCATACCTAAATATCATGTGGTTGCGAGGAAAATATAAATTATGCTATACTGTTATAAAAGTTCATGAAAGGAACGATGTAAAAATGACGAATTTCTATGTAACATACACACTAAAGGATAAAGCGGCGCGAGACGCTTTTTACGGGGAAGTGAAAACCTGCGGCGTGATAGAAAAATCGTTGGCGGAGGATGGGTGCATCAGGTATGCCTATTATTATCCGGCAGATTCGGAGAACCAGATTTTGCTGTGGGAACAGTGGGAGAGCAGGCAGGCACAGAAAAACCATACAAAGCAGCCGCATTTTAAGAAGCTGGGAGAGATTAAGGCAAAGTATCCAATGGAAACGGAAATTCTTATCGAAGATGTTCAGGTCTAACTTTACTATTTCGTAACGCAAAAGACATGGAAGCGATACGATTCCTTGACAAAATCATCACATTTCCTTGCTATACTAAACTTGTCAAAAGGAGATAGGGTTACACGAGATAATTTCTTTTTGAACGTTCTTTCTTAATTAGATATCGCAGTCAGAAGACTCCATCGGATGATGGAGTCTTTTGACATGTGGGGAAGAAATTGTTTTCAGCGGCGGAAAGTAAGCTGGGATTTCTTGAAACCCCACTGGATTCGTGATAAAATAAGAAAAAGAAGCCTGACAGACAGAAAGGACGGAAAGCTATGGAAAAACAACTTTTCACCAACGAAATTATTTTATCGTGGCTGCAGTATTTTGCAGATAATACACCGATTGACTTGGAACAGATTAAGATGATGGATATCACCAAGAGAAATAAGAATCTGATTCCGACAGTAGAGGCGCATAAGGCAGTGCTTGCTTTTATGGAAGCAGGAGACGCTGAAATTTTTTATCATATGTGGAATGCAGGGCTTGGTGACTGCGAGGTCTGGTACAACGAGGGTTCCGCGCCGGAAGGTCCGATTAAGCACGATAAAGTCAGCGATATGATTAACCGCGGCATTAACGCTTCTGCGGGTATGCTGGTGGTAAATCCGAGCTCTCGCAATACCTATAAGATGGGCATGGACAATTTGAATTTCCGCAAAGATTCCGGAAGAGGCGTGGGAAGCGAAGTTCGTTCCATTATTTTGAACAAAATGGAAATCGGAAGAGAAGATACGGTCTGTGTGATTGGAGGCGAAAGCCTTGCCATTGAGGCTGCTTTTATGGCAAATGAAGGTACTGTTATTGCAGTGGAATACAATCATCGCAATAGAGATGCCATGATGGATAATATGGCATATTTTGATTTGCGCAATATGAAAATCACAGATCATGTGGATGAAGAAACCTTTGAGAATTACCCGACTCCTTCGGTGGCATTTATGGTCGCTTCTGCCAGCATGGAGCAGGAAATCAAGTTTCTTCTCTCCATGAATCCACAGATGAATCTAGTAATCTATACTTTGGATTTGAGTGTGGCAGGGGCTATGAGAGGCATTTTGGAGGCTAACGGCATCAAGGAAGCAGAGGTGATTCAAGTAGCGGTGTCCAGACTGAACGCAAAGAACGCTTTTGAAGTGCAGCCCGCTCCATGGATTATCACGGGAAAAGCGGAAGCGTAATCATGAGCACTATATTAATCACCTGCAGCAATATGAGCGATCATGTGAGGGCAGCGCAGGAGAAAGAGGGAACGGACTATCCGGTCATTGAACTGGACAGCAAACTTCACGCAGAGCCGAGGGATATGCGTGCAAGGCTCTTTGAGACGCTGGAAACACTGCCGAAGGACGTGGATTTGGTACTTCTTTCTATGGGACACTGCGGTGGGTCGGTAGCGGAAAGGCCGCTGCCTGTAAAGCTGGTTATGCCAAAGGTGGACGACTGTATTACTCTGCTTTTACATACCGACGACAATTGGTACCCTAATCTGAAAGAGGGAGGGCATCTTTACCTGACCGACAGAGTCCAGGGTGATTTGTCGATAGAGAGCATTCACGATTCTCTGATAGAACGGTACGGGGAGAAAAAGGGCGGACGCATTTTTGATATTTGGTTTGATTCCTACCGCAGCGTAGATATCATTGATACAGGCGCATATGATAGTTACGCGCCGGCGTATCTTGCGGCGGCAGCGCGCAATGCGGCGCTGATAGACTGCCCGGTTTGCCATGTAGATGGCAGCAACCATCTGCTGGAAAAACTGGTGGGCGGCAGATGGGACCATCAGTTTATCATAGCCGAAAAAGGCAGAGTTTTGCGAGAGGAAGATTTTTTAAGATGAAAAAGGTAACAGCGATTTATTTCAGCCCGACCCGGGGCACGAAGAAATATGTGGAAGCGGTGGCAAAGGCACTGGATCCGGATTTTACCGTGATTGACCTGACTAGTGCGAAGGCGCGCGCTGGCAAATACCACTTTGGCGCTGATGATTTGGTCATCTTTGGGGCGCCGGTGTATGCCGGAAGGCTTCCCCTTTATCCGGAAAAACTGTATGGGAACATTACAGGTGATGGAACGCCGGCGATTTTTACGGTGACCTACGGAAACAGAGAGTTTGATGATGCGCTTTTGGAAACCAAGGACATGTGCGAGGCGAACGGATTTGTAGGAATTGCAGCGGCCGCATGGCTTGCGGAACACACCTATTCTGCGAAACTGGCGGGAGGGCGTCCGAGTCAGGAGGATCTGGCGGAAGTGGAAGACTTTGCCGAAATGATTACCCAGGCAAGTTTGTTTGAGCCTTTGGATGTACCGGGAAACCGCCCGTATAGAGAAGGCAGCCGGCATCCGATGAACACTGTTGCTGCAGAGCGGTGCAGTGAGTGTGGTCTTTGTGCGCGTATATGTCCGGTAGGTGCTATTCATGATGGAGCAGGCTTTGAAGCGGACCAGTCCAAATGTATCGGCTGTCTTGCCTGTGTAAAGCGCTGCATGCGCAGCGCGCGGATTGTAGACGACCCGGGACTTGCAGCGATAAGACAAAAATTGGAACCGGCATTTGGCGGTGTACATAAGGAGAATCAGTATTTTCTGAATACAAAATAAAACAAATTTAATGCAACTTCTCTATTGCTTTTTATACAGAAAGGCATATAATTTAATATTAGCGATAGGAGAAGAAGTATGACAGAGAAGAAAAATTTTGAAATGGATATGGTGAGAGGACCAGTGCTAAAAAAGATGCTCAGGTTCTCTCTTCCTTTAATGTTTTCTAGTATTTTGCAGATTCTGTTTAATGCTGCAGATATTATTGTGGTGGGACGTTTTGCAGGGGACCATTCGCTGGCGGCGGTGGGTTCTACCACGGCGCTGATTAATCTTTTAGTAAATCTTTTTATCGGGCTTTCCATCGGCGCTAATGTAATGGCGGCTAAATACTACGGTGCGCGGCGCAGTGAGGCCTTAAAAGAGACCGTACATACAGCCATTGCGCTTAGCTTTGTCAGTGGAGTACTGCTGACGATTATAGGGATTTTGGGTTCGAGACAAATTCTAATCTGGATGAAAACGCCGGAGGAGGTTGTGGATCTTGCAGCGCTTTATTTGCGCGTATATTTTCTTGGCATGACTGGAGTTATGGTCTATAACTTTGGCGCATCTATTCTCAGAGCGGTCGGTGATACCAAAAGACCGATGTACTATCTGGGGTTTTCCGGTGTTATCAATGTGGTGCTTAATTTGATTTTTGTAATTCCGCTGCGGATGGATGTGGCGGGTGTTGGTGCTGCAACCGCAATTTCTCAGTGGGTTTCGGCGATTTTGATTATCCAGTGCATGAGAAAAGAAGAAGGCGCCATGAAATTAGTTCTGCGGGAGCTGCGCATTCATGGAGACAAGCTGATTGCTATTGTAAAAATTGGACTTCCTGCGGGCGTACAGGGGATGATTTTCTCCCTGACCAACGTGATGATTCAGTCCTCCATAAATTCTTTTGGCGCGACTATCGTGGCAGGAAACTCGGCGTCCAGCAACGTGGAGAATTTTATTTATTTCCCTATGAATGCTTTTTATCAGGCGACGATTTCTTTTACCAGTCAGAATGTGGGAGCAAGGAGAATCAGCAGAATCGACAAGATTTTGACAAGAGGCGAGATGTGCGCCATCGGAATAGGTTTGATTACAGGCCTTTTGGAACTGGCATTTGCACCGTTTCTTCTGGGGATATACTCTTCCAGCGGCGCGGTGGTTGCAGCAGGTATGCGCAGGATGCGAATTATAGCGCCGACCTATGCGCTTTGTGGCGCTATGGATGTTATGGTAGGCGCACTGCGCGGCATGGGCTATTCTGTTATGCCAATGCTGGTTTCGCTGGTTGGTGTTTGCGGTCTTAGAATTTTGTGGATTACGACACTGTTTCAAATGCCGCAGTTCCATACGCTGGAGATGCTTTACATCACTTATCCGGTGACTTGGGGTGTTACAGCGACAGCACATTTGATTACTTTCTTGGTACTGCGTAAAAAGCTTCGCGAGAAGGCTGTTGCGAGACGGCTGTAATGAGGCGGGTGCTGCGAATTACATATATTCAAGAAAAAGTCCTAAAATATGCACGATGTTGTGCATATTTTCTTGGGAATTTCTTAAAATATGCACAAACAAAGCTGCTTACGGAGAATTTTACTGTTCTTTCGGCAGCTTTTTCAATGGGAACAGTACCAATGTGCATATTAAAGGTGTTTTTTTAAAAAATATGCATACCGATGTGCATATAATCGACATAATTACTCAAAATATGCACATCGAAGCCTGGGTAGTCTGAAAAGCTGCCATACGGTTAAATCTAATAGGATTCAGCCGTATGGCAGCTTTCCTGTTTTTGCAAGGGGAAAATCTAACCAAAATCTAACGAAAGTGTTGAAAAATCAACGATTGACAGCGATAGAAAAAGCGAATATAATAATATTGGAAATAATGAGAAGAAAGAGTAATGAAGGAGGGGAACCTGTGAGAAAAAGGCAAAAACCACAATCACAGAATAGAAAACGAATCATTGCAATTGGACTCTCAGTGGCAATGCTTCTTTCGGTACCTACGATGCAGGCGGCTGCTTTTGAATCGGAGGATTCAGAACATGCAGCTCTACTAGCAGAAGAAACGTCTGACGGCAGTGGAACTTTGACAGAAGAAAATTCTGAAGGAGAAAATTCCGCAGAAGAGGAAAAAAACGTAGTGCTTGCAGAAGAAGACAGTGAAACGGGTATGGACACTGCAGTACAGGACAGGAGCGAGGCTACGGAAACATCAGAAATGGCAGAGAATCCGGAAACCCCGAAAAATTCGGTGGCAGAGGCTTCTATCGGCGAAAATGCGTATGATACGCTGCAGGAAGCTTTGAATGCGGCCAAAGAAGGGGATACAGTCTGTCTGCACAAAGATATAAACAAATCTGTCGTATTACGCAAGGCGATTACATTGGATTTGCAGGGACGTAGTATTTCAGGAAATGGTTCCTGCGCGGTCTATATCAATGGTGTGGACGCAAAGATTATAAACGGAACGATTAAGGATACGACTGCAACCAATGGCGCAGGCATTTATATCAGTAAAGCAGATGTCTTGCTGGAAAATATAAATGTGATAGGAAATACAGCGACCGGAGGATGGGGCGGCGGTATTTATGCCGCTTACAGCAGTGTTACTATGAACAACTGTGAAGTTTGTGATAATGTCAATACTTATTACGGCGGTGGCATTGCGCTGGTTGGAAGCAGTCTGAATGCGGATAAGACAACGATTGGAAATAATGAGATTCGGGAAAAAGTCTATAGCACCCAGGTTGGAGGCGGAATCTATCTTCATGATGAAGACAGTACCCTGAACCTGAAGAACTGCAATCTGAACGAAAATAAAGCCTGTCAGGGCGGCGCGATTTATGCAAAAGGCGCTGTCACATTGGAAAATTGTTCTATAATAGGTAATGAAACAAGCTATCAGGGTGGCGGCATTTACGCCAACGCGTCAGTCACTTTGAAAGAGTGCACAGTAACAGAAAACAAATCAGATAGTCACGGCGGCGGTATCTTTGCAAACGGTATTAAGCTCAGCCTGAAAAGCACTACGTTCAGCGGCAACTATGCGAACGGCAATGGTGGCGGCATAATGCTCAGCGGCGGAAGTAGCAGCGCGGAAATTGCTGATAGTACCTTTTCACAAAACAGTGCAGGCAGCAGTGGCGGCGGGATTGGTAGCTATGGAACAATTGTGCTGGAAAACTGCAGCCTGACAGAAAATACTGCTGACAGCAATGGTGGTGGTATTTTTTCCAGTAGTAGTTACGGTGGCGGCAATGTGACCATGACTGGGGGCAAACTTGCAGGCAACGAGACGGTTCTCCGGGGAGGAGGTCTTTATCTGACTGGCGATGGCGCGGAGATAAGAGATCTGGAAGTATCAGGAAATCAGGCGGCTTCTGGTGGCGGTATGCATATCAGCACAGATGAAAATACTATCATTGAAAATGTTGCGTTTACCGGAAACAGCGCCAGAGAAGCGGCGGCGGTTTCTTCCAGAGGCATCAGTGGTAGTGGGGATAAGCCGATCGTATTGAAAGCCTGCACTTTTACTAAGAATGCCGGTGAAAATACCGAAAGTATTTTCGTCGGAGGTTTAAAGAATATCTTAAAGAACTGTATTTTCTCTGAAAACAACAGTCCGCAAGGATGTATTGTAAATGTTTATGGGAACAGTTCGGAACTGTTCTTAGAAGATTGTCTTTTAGAAAAGAACACTTCAAAGTACGCGACGGTGTATAGCAACTGTAGTAAGCCAAGGGATGGTATAGAATTGAAGAACACCGTAATCAGGTATAACGAGGCAACCGGAACCGAAACAAATGCGACTGGAGGTGTTGCTGCGGACGGTAAAGGCTATCTGCGCATGATTTCCGGTGCGATTTATGAAAACACCAGCGGTGCGGACAGCGGCGCCAATGATTTGTTCCTCAGTGCAAACAGTTCGGTAGACGTTATTAAGGCTGAAGCTATGGAAGACGGCGAAACGTCTTTTGAGGGCTACACTTGGCATGATGAGACGAACTATATCAATGAAAAAGAAGGGCTGAGCACAGACAGCACCAGTGACAGATATTTTACCGCGGGTAAATACGATGATAGAATTGTTGCCCGCATTGGTGATGAAACTTTTAGAAGTCTGCAGGCGGCTGTAGACGCTGCAAAGACAGGAGATAAGATCGTTTTAATCGCAGGGGAATCTGACGGAAGCGCTGCTTTAACGACAAAATCCATTCGCGTTGAGAAGGATTTAACTATTGACCTAAACGGTCATACTGTGTGGATTAGAGGCAGCAGCGGGATTTCAACAGCAGCGGGAAAACTGAAGCTGGAAGGAACGGGAACTATTCACGGCACATTGAGAGCCGTTGAAGAGGGACAGCTTTCCGTAGCAGAAGGTGTTGTTGCAGAAAATCTGGTGATGAATGGTCAGAAAGCGTATCTCGATATGAGGCAGGATACTTTAAACCTGACTCTCGGCGCAGGCAAATCTGTGGCACTAGGTCAAAACTTCGAGATGGAAAATATTTCCATAGAACTTGATAGTACAGTACTGGCGCAGCTTAACGGAGACGGATTTTTAGAACAGAATATTACGCTGATGACCGGTGCCCTCGATAAAAATCTTTCGGATAAAATTAATGTAAAAGGTTTGAAAAATCCTTTAGTAAGACTTGTGCAGAAGGATGATAAAATTGAACTTGAGAAGAAAATGCTTCAGGGTGTGTATCTGGATGGAAACAAAGGCAGCGACAGCGCCGATGGTCTTTCCAAGACGGCGCCTGTAAAGACTTTTGAAAAGGCAAAAGAAATCCTGACTGCTCACGAAGAATTAGATACTATCTATATCATGGGAACGGTTAGGATAAGCGGCAGCGCGTCTTGGACTTTGGAAAAAGGACAGATTATGCGCTATCCGGAATATAACGGAAATTTAATTTCCGTATCGAGCGGAAGCAATTTTGTACTTTCCCATATCACCATCGACGGTGCGGCGTCCTACGGTCTGACTAATACCAAAGCGTTAATCAGTCTCGGCGGTACTATGGAAATTGGCGAAGATGCGATTTTGCGAAGCAACAACGTTTCAGCAGCTTCTGGCGTGGAGTCACGGGGCGGCGCAATTATGTGCAGCGGAAAACTTACTATGAACGGCGGCGTAATTTGCAACTGCAGTGCAGAATTCGGCGGTGGAGTGTTCCTTTATGGAGACGGCGTATTTACCATGAATGACGGCGTAATGGAATCTAATATTGCCACTGGAAAGAGCAGAGCAGGTCAGGGCGGCGCTGTGATGATTACACATGATTCACAAATGATTATGAATGGCGGTGTGCTGCGTGGAAATCGTTCAGAAAGCAGCAACGGCGGTGCAATCTCTGTCGGCGGCTTGGCAGAAACAAATGCTTATCCACTTTTGAAAATCAATGGCGGCTATATTGCAGAAAACTATGCGAAGAGCTGTGGTGGCGGTATCTATGTAGAATGTAACGGTAAGGCGATTGTCAATGAAGAGATGAAGACCGGAGAAGTCGTTGGTATTCTCAACAATCGCTGTGACGGTGAACGCGGCTGGTTTGGCGGCGGCGGTATCTATGTCAACGGTGGTTTGCAGGATCTCGGTTATAAAAATGGCGTATTATATGTTTACAATGTGGCAGTATACAACAACGCCGCAAAAGGCATGCTGGGTGAGTACGGTGCAGGTCTTGCGGGCTGTGGTACTTCCAATACAACGATTTACGTGACCGATGGAGGCGTGTTCTATCAGAATCACAGCACAGAAGGAATTGCAGAGGATATTCTTTGCTCCAATGTAGATCATGGAACCGGCGTATCTTCTGTGCATGTGACTCCGGGCAGCCATATTTCCGAATATATGCTGGGCGGCGGCGCTTACCACTGGAAAAGTGTGAGTGGTGAAGAAATTACGCTCAGCGGCGTGCACAAAAGCGGTATTCACGCAATGCATACGGATTTAACGGCAGAGGCGCCGGAAATTGAGAAAGCTATGGGTCTTGCTGGTGTGTTTATTGCTGGTAATACTTCCGGTACTCGCGGCGGCGGTATTGGAAGCAATGGTGATGTGATTATTGGTCATCCTGATGACGAGCAAGATTTGAGGGACATCAAGGCTACTAAGGTTTGGGACGATAATGACGACCAGCACAAGTTAAGGCCCGAATATATCAAAATCTGGCTGGTAAGAAACGGAGAGAAAGTCGCATATGAAATCTGCAGACCTGACGAGAATGACGTATGGCAAGAAGTAACTTTTAAAGATCAGCCGATTGCTGACGAAAATGGAACTCCATATGCATATACAGTTGTCGAGGACAGAGTCGGACTGGATTACCGCTATGTCAGCAGCGTGGAGGAAGTCGAGGAAGTGCTGGTAATTACCAACACCTTTAAGCCAAATATACCGGTGATACCGACTACGCCTGATGATTCGACTCCGGATCCTGACGATCCGAACCCACCAATCGATATTGAGGATCCGGATGTGCCGTTGGGACCGGGACCTGGATCTGATGATCCTGAGCCACCAATAGATATCGATGATCCGGATGTACCGTTGGGGCCGGGACCTGGACCTGGTGACGATACATCCAGTAAATTCTCGCCGGAAACAGGAGACGATACGTCGCTTATGCTGCTTTTAGGCATCCTCGGTGTTTCAGTTCTGGCACTGGGTACGGCAGTATACAGCAGGAAAAAACGGATGCAATAAAGGATTACCGGCAGAGGGGAGTAATTTAGCGAATTAATTAGGAAAACAAAATACAAAAAAAGAACATTTTATTGAAAGTGTTCTTTTTTTGTGATAAAATACTATCATGTATTATAGCATATAGGATAATAAATATAATTACTATTATTTACTAAAGGAGAGAACGAACAATGCAAAAAATCATGGGATCACTGGTTACGATTTCAGACGCTATTGACGGCTGGATGTACAGTAACTTGTTATTTTGGGCACTGATTGTAGCAGGCCTTTTCTTTACAATCAGAACCAAGTTTGTTCAAATCAGACTGTTTCCGGAGGGCATCAGGGTTTTAATGGAAAAAAGTCATGATGGAGGAATCTCCTCCTTTCAGGCGTTGATGATTGCAACCGCCTCTCGTGTAGGAACTGGTAATATTGCGGGGATTGCAACGGCAATCGTAGCGGGCGGTCCTGGAGCAGTATTCTGGATGTGGATTATGGCGATAGTCGGAGCAGCATCAGCTTTTATCGAATCTACCCTGGCGCAGATTTATAAGCAGAAGGACGGAGAGATTTTTAAAGGCGGTCCGGCTTACTATATAGAAAGAGCAATGAAAGCAAGATGGCTGGGTGTAATCTTTGCGATTCTTTTGATTTTGACTTTTGCTTTTGGATTTAACGGACTGCAAGCATATAATATCGCTTCTTCTTTGGAGCATTATGCCGGGGACAACTATGCTGCAGCAGCGCTGATTGTTGGCGTAATTCTGGCGGGAGTTTCTGCAATTCTGTTTTTTGGCGGCGCACAAAAAATTAGTACGGTATCTTCTGTACTGGTACCGATTATGGCTTCAGTCTATATTTTAATCGGCATTATCATTACCCTCTCTCACGTAAAAGACTTGCCAGCAATTTTCAGCATGATATTTGAGGAGGCTTTTGACTTTGAGGCAATCTTTGGCGGTTTTGCGGGTTCTTGCATGGTATGGGGCGTAAAGAGAGGTCTGTTCAGTAATGAGGCAGGTATGGGGTCTGCGCCGAATGCGGCTGCTGCAGCTGACGTCAGTCACCCGGTAAAACAGGGTCTGGTACAGGTTATTTCCGTATTTATTGATACACTGATTATCTGTACGACCACAGTATTTATCGTACTTTGCACGGGAAAGTACACTGTAGGCGGTGAGCTCAACGGTATTCCACTGGTGCAGGAGTCTGTGAAATCCATGTTCGGCGAGATTGGTGTAGGGATTATCACTGTGTCTGTTGCACTCTTTGCTTTTACATCTCTCATCGGCAATTACTTCTATGCAGAAGCTAATATTAAGTTTATCAGCGAAAGCAAGGCTTTTATGACCATCTTCCGGCTGCTGGCAGTAGTCATGGTATTTATCGGTGCCAACTCCAATCTGCAGCTGGCGTGGAATCTGGCGGATATCATCATGGGTGGTATGGCTATTGTGAACATTATTGCCATGTTCTGCTTAGGCGGTATCGCAATCCGTGCGCTGAATAATTATGTTAAACAGAGAGAAGAAGGGATAAACCCTGTATTTAAGGCGAAAGATATCGGACTGGACAATACAGACCTTTGGAAATAAACAGAAAGAATCTAAGGAGCTGCTGAGACAGCTCCTTATTTTTGCATCTGCATTCTATTGATTTTCACGCTTCGCAGGACTATAATGGTTCGGGAAGAACATTTTTGCAGGTGAGGGAGGAACCCATGGATAAGAAAAAAGGATATATTTGCATTTTTATAGCGACGATTCTATTCAGCTCTATGGAAATTGTGCTGAAAATGTCAGCGGGAGAGTTTCATCCCATTCAGATTACGATGGGAAGATTTTTTGTCGGCGGCATTGTGCTGCTGCCTTTTGCCATATCAGGACTTCGCAAGAGAAATCAGCGCATTACGGGAGCTGATATCAAATGGTTTGCAGTGCTGGGACTCATCGGTGTGCTAATCAGTATGACATGCTATCAGTTGTCGATTTTACATATTGAAGCCTCAAAGGTAGCGGTGCTGTTTAGCAGCAATCCACTTTTTGTTACTATTTTTGCAGTGATTATTTTAAAAGAAGCATTGCCAGGGCATAAGCTGATTTCAGTCATCGGGGACTTGCTGGGCGTCATCTGTATCGTGCAGCCGTGGCACCCGGGACTCAATGTGGCAGGAGTAATATTTGTTCTGCTTTCTGGGATGACCTTTGCACTTTACGGTGTGCTGGGAAAGAGTGAAAGCAGAAAGCTGGGCGGTATCGCTCTGACCTGCGGCAGTTTTTTCTTTGGAAGCATTGAGATGATGACATTTGCGGCGCTCAGTCATATTGGAGGTGTCGGCGCATTTTTGGAAGGTCACGGACTTGGCAGCTTTGTCAATATTCCGTTTCTGGAAGGATATAACATGGGAAACCTGCCGTATTTTCTGTACGTGGCGCTCTTTGTTACCGGCATGGGTTACGCCTCCTATTTCATGGCAATGGAATACGTGTCTGCCCAGGAAGCATCTATGGTATTTTTCTTTAAACCGGTGCTGGCGGCTGCGGCTGCGGCTGTAGTGCTGGGAGATGAAATCCCTCCTACTATGATGGCTGGTATTGGACTAATTCTGGCAAGTTCACTGGTTTCCATGTACGGGGATCACAAAATGCAGCAGAGACAGGAACGTGAAAAATTGGAGGACGAAGGTCATGAGTATATTTCATAAAAAAGCGGCGCTGATTGTCATCGACATGCAGAAGGCATTTGTAGAGCCGGGTGCGGCGCATTGTATTGCCGGCGCAAAAGCAACAGTGCCAGCGTGCGCAAAAGTTATCGCAGAAGCAAGAGCGGCGGGCTCGCCGGTATTTTGGGTGAGACGGCAGTATCGCCCTGACGGAAGCGATGTGGAATTTACCAGAAAAGCAGCGTGGAAAGCCGGCGGCGGTACCATGGCACCAGGCTCAACGGGCATAAATAGTGAAGAACTGGCGGAAGGGCTTATGGCAGAGCCTTCGGATTATCAGATTATTAAACCACGATGGAGCGGATTTTTTCAGACAGAGCTGGATTTAATTCTGCGTCGTCTGCAGATAGAAACAGTGGTGCTCATTGGAACCACCACGCCAAACTGCGTCAGAACCACCTGCTACGACGCTATCGCGCTAGACTACGAAACTATCATTATAGAACAATGCTGTTCTTCCCAGACGGAAGAAATTCAGAGAGCAAATATGGAAGATATGGAGCACATTGGCGCAAAGATTATTTGGTAGTATGGATAATCACATTGACCGGTTTGCTAAAATTGACAAAATCCTGAGAATTTGTCAATTCTGACAATGTTTTAGGCAGATTTTATTGACAAAATTGACAGAAAACCGATTTTTTGTCAATTTTGTCAAAAAATCGGAGAAAAACCTGCGATTTACGCAAAAATAATGGGCGAACATTGACAAAATCCAAAAAAATATATGGATTTGTCAATGTCCGCCGTGGATTGACTTAGTTATTTGCGAAACACTATACTAGCAAAGAAAGGAACAGATTATGAAACTGACCCGTGAGAACTTGCTGCTGTATGCAGTGACAGACAGACACTGGCTAGGGGAAGAAACCCTGTATGAGCAGGTAGAGAAAGCGTTGAAGGGCGGTGCCACTTTTATTCAGCTGCGAGAGAAGAATTTGGAGAGAGATGTTCTCGTCAGTGAGGCGAAAGAAATACAGACCCTTTGCAGAATTTACGGCGTGCCCTTTGTCATCAACGATTATGCGGACATTGCAGCTGAGATTGACGCTGACGGTGTTCACGTAGGTCAGAAGGATTTGGAAGGGCAGAATGTGAGAGAAATCATCGGACCTGACAAAATCCTCGGCGTTTCTGCAAAGACAGTGGAACAGGCGAAAGCGGCAGAGGCGATGGGCGCAGATTATTTGGGTGTCGGGGCGGTCTTTCAGACTGGATCAAAAGAAGAAGCTGCGGAAATCAGCCACGAAACGGTGGCAGAAATCTGCAAGGCGGTGAATATTCCGGTCATTGGAATCGGCGGCATTACCCGGGAAAATGTAGGAAAGCTTTCCGGCAGGGGTCTTTGCGGGGTGGCAGTCATCAGCGCCATTTTTGGGCAGAAAAATATCGAGGAAGCAGCTAGGGACTTGAAAGAAGAAGTGAAAGTGATGGTGGAAGGAAGATGAGTCTAAAAGGTGTCATTTTTGATGTGGACGGCGTACTTCTTGATACTATGCACGTGTGGACCGACGCAGGGGCAAGGTATTTGCAGTCTTTGGGCGTGAAAGCGGAAGCAGGTCTTGGTGACAAACTGTTTACGATGACCGTGGATATGGGTGCAGTCTACGTAAAGGAGCGGTATGCACTGGCGCAGTCTACGGAGGAAATTACGAGAGGCATTAACGGCGTAGTAGCGGGATATTATGCAGATGAAGCGGCATTTAAGCCGGGCGCGAGGCAGCTTTTGGAGAGGCTGAAGACAGAAGGAATACCTATGACGATTGCCAGCTCTACTACAGAAGACTATATCCGCACGGCATTTGACAGACTGGGCTATACGGGTTACTTTGCAGAAATTCTCAGCTGCGTCCAGTGGAAAACAAGCAAAGCGGAGCCGAAGATTTTCTTTGAAGCCATGAAAATTATGGGCACAAAGCCATCTGAAACATGGCTTTTCGAAGATGGCCTGTACTCCGTAAAAACCGCCAAAACGGCAGGGCTGAAAACGGTCGGTGTTTATGACCCGGTAAGCGAAAAAGAGCAGGCGGAGCTGTCGCAGAAGGTGGATATTTATGTAAGAACTTTGGAAGAACTTGACTTTGATAGACTTTTGGGAGTGCCTTCCCTAGAGAGGTAGCAGATGAAGAAATTTACAGCATTAACGATTGCAGGAAGCGACTGCAGCGGCGGTGCAGGCATTCAGGCAGACATTAAAACCATGACCATGAATGGGGTTTATGCCATGAGTGCTGTTACCGCGCTGACAGCACAAAATACCACCGGTGTGAGGGAGGTCATGGACATAACGCCGGCGTTTTTGGCAGCGCAGCTTGACGCCATTTTCACCGATATTTATCCCGATGGGATAAAAATCGGCATGGTTTCATCAGCCGCGCTGGTGGATGTTATCGCTGAGAAGCTAACCTTATACAAGGCAAAGCATATTGTTTTGGATCCGGTGATGGTTGCGTCCAGTGGTGCAAAACTATTGTCAGACGAGGGGATTAAAGCTCTTTGCGAACAGCTGATGCCCTTGGCGGAACTGGTTACACCCAATATTCCGGAAGCAGAGTTTTTGTGCGGAAGAAAGATCAAGACGCAGAAAGATATGGAAGCAGCAGCTCAGACAATAAAGGAAAAGTTTGGATGCAACGTTTTATTAAAGGGTGGACATCAGACGGGCGAACCCAATGATTTTCTTTTAGATAAAGATGGCAGCAGGTGGTTTTACGGGGAGCGGATAGACAACCCCAACACCCATGGTACAGGCTGCACTCTGTCCAGCGCCATTGCGGCGGGGCTGGCAAAAGGGCTGGAACTTGAAGTCGCAGTTGAACAGGCAAAAAAATACATTTCCGAAGCGCTTTCCGCTATGCTGGATTTAGGGGCAGGAAGCGGACCGATGGATCACGCCTATTGGGTTTGACAAGGAGCATTAGAAAATGAAATTTAGATTGAATTTTAGTTACGGGTGCATACACGGCACTTACTGGATGATTTACGGAATCGTCAGCAGCTTTGCGTCTGTGTTTTTGCTGGGAAGAGGCTATCTGAACACAGAAATCGGCATTATTTTAGCGGTCGCCAATGTGGTAGCGGTGGTGATTCAGCCACTGGTTGCTGATTTGGCGGATCGATCAAAGAAAATTTCAACCATCGGAATCAGCCAGATCATGACTATTATGATGATGGTGATGACGGTAGGCCTCTTTGCGCTGCAGGGAAAATCCGTGGCGCTTTCTGTGGTCTTCGTCTTGCTCATCGCCTGGCATACGGCGGTGCAGCCTTTGATTAATTCGCTTAGCTTTAAGCTTTCAGAAAGCGGTATCCACATCAATTTCGGAATTGCAAGAAGCGTAGGTTCGCTGTCTTACTCGCTATTGTGTGCGGTGCTGGGGGTGCTGGTTGCGCGCTTTGGTATTGAGGTGCTGCCTATCAGTGCGGAAATTGTCATGGCAATGATGGCGATCAGCCTTCTTATGACCAAGAGGCAGTATGACAAAGCAAAGGCCTGCGGCAAACGGGAGACGGCTGAAGAGACAGCTGCAGAAAACCTAACAGAAATGGTAGAAGTTGCAGAAGACATCAATTTACTGGAATTTATTGGAAGAAATAAGATTTTTTTCATTGCCAATATCGGTGTCATCGGGCTGTATTTCAGTAACTCGGTTATGAACAATTATCTCATGCAGATTGTGACGGAAGTTGGGGGAAACAGTGCGGATATGGGAAGAATTTTGTCGTTGATGGCGTTTTTGGAAATCCCGACTCTGGTATTCTTTGATAAGCTTCGGGCAAAATTTACTTGTCAATTCATGTTGAAAGTTGCGGCAATTGGATTTACAATAAAGATACTGATGTGCCACATCGCTGCATCGGTATCCATGATATTAGCGGCGCAAGTTTTCCAGCTTATTGCCTTTGGATTATTCCTGCCTGCCATGGTGCACTTTATCGATGAAATTATGAGCAAGGGAGAGGCAGTCAAAGGACAGTCGGTTTTTACCATGATGGTGACCATTACTACCATGCTTTCCAGCCTTGCCGGCGGTGCGATTTTGGATATCAGTGGTGCGAAAATGCTGACGCTGGTGTCTTTGATTATTACAGCAGCAGGTGCGGTCATTATTTTAGCGACAGTTGATCGAATTAAAAAATAAAGGAGTTATAGAGATGAACCTCGAAAAAACAGCGGCTTCATTTAAAGAGAAAGGCTATAAGGCGGTCATATTTTCTACAAAGGAAGAGGCAGCAGATTATCTGAACAGGGAAATTGACGGGACTTCCGTAGGAATTGGCGGTTCTATGACGATCGAAGAGATGGGGCTTTACGAAATTTTATCCTCCCATAACGATGTCTATTGGCATTGGCGGCCGGCAGGAGGGATGTCAGTAGAGGAATTGACCATCCATGCGGCAGGTGCAAAAATCTATCTGACTTCCGCCAATGGCGTCAGTGAAACGGGAGAAATGGTAAATATTGACGGCAAGGGCAATCGCCTTTCAGAAAGTCTTTATGGACATAAAAAAGTATACTTTATTGTCGGCGCCAACAAGATTATGCCAGACCTGCAGCAGGCCATAGACAGAGCCAGAAATATCGCTGCGCCGAAAAATGCCAAACGTCTTTCCTGTAATACGCCATGTGCATTAAAGAGTGACAAGTGCTATGATTGCAGCAGTCCGGAGCGAATCTGCAACGGCATGGTGATTTATTTTGGAAAAATGTTCTCCTGCGAGATGGAGATCATTCTAATAAATGAAGAATTGGGATATTAATAGAAGGGAGAAAGTATGAAAACCAAACAGACGATTGGACTGGTAGTTGCAGTGATTTTGTTCATTGTAACCGGTGTTGCCAGTGTTATGACGAATACGGTTTCAGATAGGATTTTTGACCGTGCAACAGAAAAAATTTTAAACGGTGATGTGGAATTTGTGCCGCCGGCAGGAGAGTATATCGCTATTGTAGATATTGTGGGAACTATTCAGGCGCAAAGCGATGATTTGTACGGCACGGAGGCCTATCGCCACTCTACCAACCTTAATTACATTGACAGTTTAATCGACGATTCCAATAACGAAGGGATTCTGCTCTATGTGGATTCCCCAGGAGGTACTGTCTATGAATCTCAGGAAATGTATGACAAGCTGATGGAGTATAAGAAAGAAACGGGAAGACCAGTCTATGCCTACATGGCGCATACCGGGGCCTCCGGTGCCTATATGATTTCCATGGCAGCGGACACTATTTATGCCAACCAGAATACAGTGACCGGCTCTATCGGTGTCATTATGAGCGGCTATGATTTGAGCGGCCTTTACAAAAAGCTGGGTATCAAAAACATCGCCATCACAAGCGGTGCTAATAAGGCGGCAACCTTTAACGATGAGCAGATGAAGATTTATCAGTCCCAGGTGGACGAATATTTCAGCGAATTTGTAAAAATCGTAGCTGATGGAAGAAATATGACAGAAAAAGAAGTGCGCAAGCTGGCTGACGGCAGAACCTATACTGCAAAACAGGCGGCCCAAAATGGTTTGATTGATAAAATCGCCAGCTATGAAGAGGCAAAGGAAATGGTTTCCAATACGCTGGGTGTAGATCAGTACTACCGTCTGGATTCAGCAACAGATTTCTGGACTGCACTCTTTGCAAAGGTTGAAAACCTGCTGCCGAAATCGGACAGTCAGGTACTGAAAGAAACCGCTGAAGAATTTGAAAGCGGGGTGTTTATGTATTATGTGCAGTAATACCAACTGTCAGGTGCAGGTGTACGCAGGATTCTGGGCGCGCCTTGCAGCCTACCTCATTGATATGGTGCTGGTATGGCTGGGTCAGCTGGTGGTGCGTCTGGTACTGTTTCTCAGCTTCGGCATGCTTTTGGAAAACAATCCGCTGGACAGCAGCTTCCTGTTCCAGTACTCCTTTAGAGATGGTATTTTGTACGCAGCAGGCGCTGTCTATTTTGTACTGTGCACCTACTATGCAGGAGCAACCCTTGGAAAAAAAGCGCTGAACTTAAAGGTGGTAAGTGCAGATGCGGAAAAGCTGAGTTTTGTAGATGTACTTTACAGAGAAACTATCGGCAGATTTCTGTCCTCCTTTATTCTCGGTATCGGATATATTCTGGTGGGAATTACTAACGAGAAAAAGGGACTCCACGATATTCTCTGCGACACCAGAGTGGTCTATGAGAAGAGGATACCGACCTATATTAACGGAGATATCAATAAGCGGTATCGGCAGGTTGACTCAGTGGATGTGCCAACGCCGTCTGTGCCTCCGGCATCTTCGATACCGCCGCGCGTGCCGCCAACGCCTCCGACAGGCGATATCTACGAGCGCTACATGCACGTAGATTCGAATCAGGGGCCGAAGGAGCGTAAAGAAGACGAAAAATAAGAAATTTAAAGAGGGCAGCTGTATTGACGGGTAATCACCGTTCATGCAGCGCCCTTTTTTGTTGTGGAAGGATTGGTGTGAGGACCCGCGGCCGATGTCCACTACCCAATAACTAGGGCTGTGCGCCGACAATCCTTGTTTTTTCTGTGTATATGGCGCACTACCTCAGTAAAACGCCATCTTTGGAATATTTTCCTGTATACATGGCGTGCCCCCCTTTGCGGCACGCCATGTTTTATGGTTATTTAGAGTGGTGATGGCGCGCTACCTCAATAAAACGCCATCTTTGACCTAAATTTAAAAAGAACCGGCGGATTTAGCAGTAGCTGCCCTTAGCTATCGTTCAAATCTTTAGAGTGCGCGCCATTTCGCCCTCTAAAAAGCAAGGAAGATGGCGGATTTCTTCAGGTGTACGCCATGTATACAAAAAAATCCGCCAAAGATGGCACGCAGTCGGACGAATCTGCTGTCCTCTCATTAAAATTATAAAAAAGCCTTGACAAACTGTTATAACTATATATACTGTATATATACGGTAAATCATACACCGAATCAAAGGAGGCCACCTTGGATATTATTATTAGCAATGCAAGTCAGCAGCCGATTTACGAGCAAATTTATCTGCAGATTAAGAATCAGATTATCGCCGGTATGCTTGCAGAGGGAGACGCACTGCCGTCTATTCGCTCTCTGGCGAAGGATCTTAGAATCAGCGTGATTACTACAAAAAGAGCTTATGATGAGTTGGAGCAGGAGGGGTTTATCTATACCGTAGCGGGTAAGGGTTGTTTTGTAGCAGAGCAGAACACCCAACTGATTCGAGAAAATCATCTAAAGCAGATTGAAGCTAAGATGATGGAGATTTTAAAGCTGGGAAAGGTTTGTGGTCTGACTTGTGGGCAGCTTGCTGAAATGTTGATGTTGCTGGAGGAGGAGTAAAGAGATGAGCTATGAGAATGCCATTGAACTGAAATCTGTGAGCAGAAAGCTGGACGGATTTGCCCTGGAGGATATCACTTTTAATTTGCCAAAGGGCTGTATTCTGGGTCTGATTGGGGAAAATGGCGCAGGAAAAACTACTACCATCAGGCTGATTATGAATACTTTGAAGAGAGACAGCGGAATGGTGCAGGTACTGGGGATGAATAACGAGGATGCCGGCTTTGACAGGCTGAAGGAAGAGATTGGCGTAGTTCTGGATGAGGCGACCTTTCCGGGTGTGCTCAATGCCAGTGATGTAAATAGGATTATGAAAGCCACTTATCGGAAGTGGGATGAGGAAACTTATTTTGGATATCTTACCAGACTGGGTCTGCCAAAAGAGAAAGCCTTCAAGGATTTTTCCAGAGGCATGAAGATGAAGCTTTCTATTGCGGCTGCGCTTTCTCACGACCCGAAGCTTTTGGTTTTGGATGAGGCAACCAGCGGATTAGACCCAATCGTGCGAGATGAAATTCTGGAGATTTTCTATGATTTTACCAGAGAGCCGGATCACTCTATTCTGATTTCTTCGCATATATTAAGCGACCTTGAGAAACTTTGCGACTATATTGGGTTTATCCATCAGGGAAAGCTTTTGTTCTGTAAGGAAAAGGATTTGCTTTTGGAGGAATACGGGATTTTGAAGTGCAGCAAAGAACAGTTTGCCGATGTGCCGGCTGAAGCCGTGGCAGGCATGCGCACTGGCCAGTATGGGATTACGTGTCTGGTGAAAAGAGAACTGGTCAGCGATGTTTTTATGCTGGAGAAGGCTACCATCGAGGATATTATGCTGTATATGACGAAAGGAGTGCGGGGGAAATGTTAAGGGGACTTTTAATTAAGGACAGTATGGTGCTTTTTAGACAGTTAAAGCTGTTTTTCATTTTAATGATTGGATTTGCAATAATTCAAAATGAGGCAACCAATGGGTTTGCGCTGATGTATATGACTATGCTGCCGATTACGGCACTGGCTTTTGATGAACAGTCGAGATGGGGCACTTATGCGCAGATGATGCCTTATAAGATTAGGGATATCGTAATTTCCAAGTATCTAATCGGCATGATCGGCGCAGCATTAGTTGCTGTCATCGAAATCGTTTCCTCGGCTGTATTCATGCTGGTAAGGGAAGGCAATCTGGAACTCCTCACGGAAAAACTTTTAGTTTTGCTGCTGGTATTCTGCTGCAGTTTGGTTCTAATGTCAATCAACCTGCCGATTATTTTTAAGATGGGTGCTGAAAGGGGAAGAATTTTATATATTTTAATTACGGTGGGGCTGGCATTTTTAACTGTGCACAGCATTGACCTGGAATTCTGGAATTTTAACCCGAGAATCTATCTTGTTGCTGGTGTGTGCATCTCAGCTTTAGCAGTGATTGTTTCCATGGGGATTTCCATGAAGATGTACAAAAGGAAATATCAATAGGTGGTTACTTACAGGGACTTGCGCTTGCGAGTCTCTTTTCCTTTTCTTAAAAATTCTTAAATTCTATGGGTTTTACTATATTTTTTTGTAATATCGGTATAAAATAGGAGGTGCAAAAGGGAAAGAAAGGACAGTTTATGATGCAATATAAGATTTTAGTTGTGGACGATGACCCGAATATCAGAGAGGTTTTAACCGTGCTGCTTGGCAGTGAAGGATACGTTGTCGACCAGGCCGAAAATGGAGAAATTGCACTGGAAAAGATAAAAGAACATAAGCAGGTAGACCTGGTAATATTAGACATCATGATGCCGGGTATGTCCGGTGTGGAAGTATGTGCCAAAATCAGAGAAACCTCATCGGTGCCGGTTCTATTCTTGACGGCAAAGTCTCAGGAGCAGGACAAGGTGGAGGCTTATTCTGAGGGTGGTGACGACTATCTGGTGAAACCGTTCTCACAGACGGAGCTTTTGATGAAAGTAAAATCCCTGCTTCGCAGATATAAGGAGTATTACAGCAGGTTTCCTCTTACAACGGAAGAGACCCTCGTCGGTGGAATTTCCATTGACAGCAAATCGAGAGCGGCGGTTCGAGGCGACAAAAAGATTCCGCTAACAGATAAAGAATATGATATTTTGCGCTATTTCATAGAGCACCGTGGCGAAATCGTAGAGAACAAAGACCTTTACGAAGGTGTATGGGGAGAAAAGTATCTGCCGTCTGCGGGCAATACTATTATGGTGCATGTTTTGAATCTGCGTAAAAAACTGGAAGAGGACGTAAATAAACCGAAAATCATCAAGACAGTGTGGGGAAAGGGGTACAAGGTTGAGTAAACAGAAAAAATTTGTTTCCCTTAACCTGAAAATGGCAATCGTCACTCTGATGGGAATTTTTCTGGCAATATGTATGTATTTGGTCAGCACCTGGTTTTCAAACTATATGATTAGTGTCAACTTTACCAGCGAACCGGCAATTGAGCGTAATGTCAATGCTGCTTTTGAGGACTTAGAGCAGTATATTGAGGAGCATCACGTGAAGGCGACGGATACGGATGTGCTCCGGGAGTGGGTATCTGATCAGGATTACACCTATCTTTACATATGGGACAACGAAAACGTAATGCTAGATGCAGGATGGGCGGTGACGTCTAACGAGAATACGGTAGATGAAGGAATTACAGAGGACAGCGATACACAGCTTGAGAATTATCTGCCGCAGCAGAAGGTGGCGCGAATTGAGCCGGAGTCTTTTCAGGAAGATGTAAGAAATCGAATTATTCAGTACGCAGATAAAAAGTATTATACCTATATCGATATATACAAAGAAGAAGGCTGGAGACAAATTACCGAGACTGTCAGTCTGGTTTTGAGTTTTTTGACTTTATTTCTGGTGCTGCTTTTATACCACGGGTATATAGCAAAGCGTATTATGACTCTGGCAACGGAGGTAAATATTGTCAGTGATGGAAAACTGGATCATGAAATCAAAGGCACGCGTAATGATGAAATCGGCATGCTGGCTGACGGTGTGAATGTCATGAGGGACTCCATTTTACAAAAACATCAGAGTGAAAAAGATGCGTGGGAGGCTAATAATCAGCTGATTACTTCCATGTCTCACGATATCAGAACGCCGCTGACATCCATGATAGGATATCTGGATATCATTGAAGGAAGAAAATACGAAAGCCAGGAGGACTTGGAACGATATATTGCTTCTTGCAGGGATAAGGCTTTCCAATTAAAGGATTTATCTGACAAGCTGTTTCAGTATTTTCTGGTCTTCGGAAATAAGGGAACTGACAGGGAATTGGAAGTATTCGATGCGAGTATTTTGTTTCAGCAGCTTTTATCTGAGCACAGTGCGGAGATTATCAGCTATGGATATCAGGTAGAATTCTACTTTAATATACCAGAAGTGCAGATTAGAGCGGATATTTCTGGTTTACGCAGACTATTTGATAATATTTTTTCTAACATTATGAAGTATGCAGACAAGAATGAAGTAGTCTGCATTTATGCAGAGACGGAAGCTGAGAATGTCAAGATTTTGGCGATTAACGGCATGCCTGAGGAAGCGAAGAAAGTGGAAAGCACGCGAATCGGGCTGAAGACCTGCGAAAAAATCTGCAGCGACCTTGGCGGCGATTTTTCTTACGATGAACAGGAACGTATCTTTACGGTGAGAATTCTGATTCCGACTTTGCCGGCAGAAGAGCTGGGGCAGAAAGAAGATGCGCAGGCAGACATGGAAAAAGAACAGCAACCTTCAAAAGAAGTGCTGATTGGAGAGTAAAACTGTAACGAAAAAGAGACTGAACTCAGGTACATATCAGGGCGCATGCCTTGTGAGTCAGTCTCTTTTATTGTACTTTATATTGCTACACTTGATTTACATAGTTCTTATCAAAGTTGATGACGACAAAATAGTTTTCGTCGATGGCTTTGATCGCATCTGTAAATGCCTGGTGTATTTCTTTGTTGGAAAGCTTGCAGCTTGGATTTACAACGATATCAAAGATGATGTTGGTGTGAGTCGGTCCAGGAACTACACGCAGGTCGTGGACGTTGGATATGCCGTCCAGGCTGTCTGTTACTTTTGTTGTTACTTCGTTCATTAAGGCTACTATCGGATCATCGACTTTGATTGGATCCATGTGAGCAGTAAGTACGATGTGAAGCTTTTTAGATAGCTGCCGCTCGATATTGTCCACCATGTCATGGCTTTCCATCAAATCGCCGTTTGCGTCCACCTCAATATGGATGGAAGCAAAAACTTTACCGGGACCGTAATTGTGAACGACCAAATCGTGAATGCCCAGCACGCCGTCAAAGTCTGAAGCCATTTCGCTGATAGCGGCAACCAAATCCGGGTCAGGGGCTTCCCCTAAGAGTGGGCTGGATGTTTCTTTTATGAGTCCAATACCGGACCAGATGATGAACAACGCCACAAGGACGCCCATGTATCCATCAATTTGGATATTTGCCATCTTGCCGATGATGATGCTGAAAAGCACTGCAGTGGTCGAAATTACATCGTTGCGGCTGTCTGTTCCGGTAGCAGTTAAAGCGACAGAATTGATTTTCTTACCGATTTTGATGTTGAACATTGCCTGCCAGACCTTCAAAAGAATCGCAAGGAGCAGCACGATGACCATAGACCAGCTGAACTCCAGCGGCTCCGGGTGCAGAATTTTATCTATGGAGGATTTAATCAGTTCCACACCGACTACAACGATGAGAACGGAAACAATCATACCGGTGATATATTCAATGCGGGCATGACCATAAGGATGTTCCTCATCCTCGGGCAAAGCAGAGAGTTTGAACCCCGCCAAAGTGATGACGGAGGAAGAAGCATCTGCCAGATTGTTGATACCATCTGCGATGATGGCGATACTTCCGGAAATCAGCCCTACCAGAATTTTTGCAATGCAGAGGATGGCATTGGAAATAATGCCGACTACGCTGGCAAGCTTGCCATACCCTTCTCGAACTTGCGGCTCTTTCGTATTTTCGTGATTTTTCACGAAACGTTTGCACATAAAATCGGTCATATTTAGTTGGCTTCCTCCTGGGCAATAGCGGCTTCCACTGCTTTTACCAGCTGGTCAGGACAGGACGTTGCTTTAAATCCGCAGCGAATGCCAGAAAGTGTTTCTTTCAGTTGGTCGACGGACATGCCGGAAACCAGCTTGCTGATTCCCTGTAGATTACCGTTACAGCCGCCGTGAAAAACAGCCTGTTTCAGAACTCCGTTTTCGACCTCCACATCAATATAACCGGCGCAGGTGCCTTGGGTTTTGTATCTGTAAATCATAGTAAAAAATCTCCTTTCTATATTTTATCGCAAGTATCACCAGTATAACACAATTAGGAAAAAATATGAAGAAAAAATAATTGAACATTGACGCCCTGCTGGTGTATAATTGACGTATCATTCAAGGAGGAGGTTCAGCATGGGAGAAAAAGAAATACCTAGAATTAGTGGAACGCTTAGAGCAAAATATTTACAGATACCGGAAGTCATCTGGCAGGCCAAGGGCATTGTAATCATGGGGAGAAGACTCAAGTCGGTTCTGTTTTCTACAGACATAGCTATTATCAGAAACTGTAATGCGGATGCGATTCTTGCCGTTTATCCTTTTACGCCGCAGCAGATTATCTCTGATGCAATTATCAATGCATCATCGGTGCCGGTTCTTGCAGGAATCGGCGGAGGCACAACGCAGGGCTTTCGTGCTGCTATTATGGCAAAGGACGCTGAAGCCCAGGGGGCATATGGCGTAGTTGTCAATGCACCTATGACTAATGATAATGTAGCAATGATAAAAAAAGTGATTGATATTCCAATTGTAGCAACAGTAGTCAGTGATTCAACCGACATTGATGCCAGGCTAAGAGCTGGAGCCGATATTCTCAACGTATCTGCTGCAGCAAAGACGCCGCAGCTGGTGCGCCACATTCGCAAGGATTTTCCGAAGGTGCCGATTATCGCAACAGGCGGACCGACGGATGAAACGATTCTGGAAACCATTCAGGCAGGGGCAAATACAATCAGCTATACGCCGCCGACTTCAGCGGAGATTTTTGCTGAAATGATGGTGAAATATCGCAAAATGGCAGAGGAACATCCCGAAGAGCATAAGTGCCCGGAAGGAGATTTAGAATTTTCTGAGCTGCTGGAACTGCTGTAGCTGCTGCAACTTTGGGGCGAACTCGCTGGCCGTCCAGATGGGCATTAGCTGGCCGTGCCGAAACCTGTTGTGCTGTTGTGCATAGAATCTGTGTTTTCCTCGAAAATATGCAGGTTCTTTCGACAGGCTGTGCATATTTTTGAAGAAAGTAAGGAATATATGCAGATTTATAGACCGAACGCTGGAAAGTTGACCGTATATTGACTATGAATCTGCATATTTTAAATGGTTTTCACAAATATATGCACGTGCATGTGCATATATTTGGAGGTTTTGGTGAATATATGCACTGGGGGAAAACTACGGCAGCCTGAGAAAAAAGAAAAAAGTCATTGACAAGCTATTGTAAAAGTGTTATTATATCAAATGTGCCAATGAGCACTGAACTGAATAATGTGCATCCATAGCTCAGCTGGTAGAGCACCTGACTCTTAATCAGGGTGTCCAGGGTTCGAGCCCCTGTGGGTGTACCAATAAAGAAAACAGATACCATTTGGTGTCTGTTTTTTCTTTGCCTGCAATCAAATCGCAGGGGCTCGAGATGCAAAGGATTACTACAGAGGAAGGAAAAGTCAGGAAGGTATGGCATGCGTATAAATAAAAAAATGATGATTTGGCAGTGATTGTCTAGTATAATGGAAACAAAAAGGCAGAATTTTGTCGGGGGTATGCGCCGCCCGATATTGTGGACAAAGCGTCTAAACTGGCGTATTTTACAATAAAAGACCCGGGTGGTATAGATGGCTGTCACTTGAAAGCAAAAGATATGTTACCACTTAAGTCAGATTTGTACTCCAAAATTCTTTGCTGAGCAAGCCGATAGGAAATTCCAGCGCATCATTGCAAGGCGCTAGACAAGATTTGCTAATTCGAAGTAAAATAACAGGAGAAATTTGCATGTTAAAAAAAGTAAACCAAATTACAACCATAGTAATTTATTCATTTCTCGGAGTTTTTGCCGGAAAGACAATCTTTACCTTTTGGCACTACAAAACCCGCCCGGAGCTTTATACTATGCGGTCAGCTCCATGGTACACAGAAATTTTACTTCACGGCGGACTTGTGGGCGTTGTGGTGATTATCGCTGTTTTGACGAAGAGTTTTGTCCGATGGAAGATGAAACAGGATAGAAGTTAAGGAAAAGGAGGCATACCATGTCATTTACAGAAATTTGCATTTATCAGGTGAAGCCGCAAAAGGTTGAGGAGTTTGAGGAACTCATGGCGAAGGCAGAGGACTTTCTGAAGAAGCAGGAGGGACTGCTTTTTCTTAGATTTGTAAAAAGAAATCACCGTATAGATATGGAACAAATCAGAGAAGGTTTGCCGCCCCTTGAAATCAAACGGGTTGTAAAAAGTGTAAAGTATATGCTTTACTGGGAATTTGACACCAGGGAGAACTATGGAACAGCACAGAAAAAGCTCTACGAGAGCTATTGGAAATCTATTGAGAAATGCCTGATTGCACCTCATGATAAATATTTGGGCGAGACCGTATTTTGATGTTCGGAAGGAAATGGAAATTACAGTGAATATTTACTATGGCGGTATGTATCGGACCAACCGGAGGCGCTTGAAAAAGACGCAGGGTTTATACGGGAATAATGATTTAACGATTCTTGCACCATTTTGCGAAAAAAATAAGCAAATGGTGCAGTTTTTTCTTTGGAATTAGCTAAATCTGCACCATTTGTGTCAGAATCAAGGGCAATGGTGCGGGACAAGGGGATTGCAGAATTGATTATTTCCATCATATTACAGGGACTTCCAAAAATGTGATTGGATAGACAGTGAACCTCAGCTGTATAGACGTGAAATTGCTTCACTATGGAGTACGGCAAGTGATTTTCGCACCATGAGAGCGGATTTTTTGAAAAATGGTGCAGCTACGACCGTTTGGCCCTGAAAAAGTGCACCAAGAGGGAAGTTTTGAGGGAAAATGGTGCAGAAGCGACGGTGGACGTGACAACAGCGGCAAAATCATATATAATAGTGCTAACAGAAACTGCGCGAACAGAGAGGAAGGCTATATGATTTATTTGAACAACATCGAAAAGACGATTCACAAACCGGCGGCGAGGGATTTGGACCCAGTCGGCGACCAGCAGGTGAAGGAGCTGACTGCGAAGCTGCTTCACTGCAAAAGACCAGAAAATATATATCTGACAAACGGAGGAAGTGCTGCCATAGAGACGGCGTTGCGCGCCTTTGTTCCAAGAGGTGGACATGTGATTGTCGGCGCTTTTGAGAAGGCGGATACATTGCAGGTGCTTTCCGATTTGGAGTGCAGAATCAGCAGACTGAAGGCAGACCATTGCGGCAGACTGCAGTATAGCACCCTGGGAGATTTGATTGAAGAGGATACCTGTGCGGTGGTTTGTGCCCATGGATGCAGCCTGACGGGGAATGTGGCTGACCTGGAAAGGATTTCTTCTATTGCAAGAGGGCACAAAGTCCTTGTCATTTCAGATGGCAGACTGACGGCAGGCGCAATCGATGTAAACCTTGAAAATCTAGGCGTAGATGTTTACTGCATTACCAGTGAGAAAATGCTTATGGGGGCTTCCGGTGTCGGTGGAATCTGTCTTAGAGACGGAGTGGATGAAACAGCGTTGCAGGCGCTGGCGAGCCAAATAGAAGGTCCACAGCAAAGAGCGCTGAAAACCTTTGCTGAATCAATAGAATTTATTTTGGAAACGGGCATTTACGGCATCGCAATGCTGCCCCATAGACTGGCGAAGAGATTTTTTGAATCTGCTAAAGCTATGAACTCTGTCAAAGTCCACGGTGACTACGGTCCGGGAGATAGACTGCCGACTATTTGCATTACGGCAGAGGGATTCACGGCGGAGGAAATTCGTGACTATATGAAAGAAAAAGATATTTTAATCGGCGTGGAAAACGGCGTGGCGCAGTTTTCTTTCGGCTATTTCAACACGCGGCCGCAGGTCAAAGAAACTGTGCTGCGGCTTTTGGAAATGCTGGAGATTGACGATCCATACCTGCTGCCGTAAATTACGCGGAATACAACTAAAATCCAGAAAGGAGAACCTTATGATGAACCCAAGACCGATTATTTTTGATACTGATCCGGGCATTGATGATGCAGCAGCAATTGTCATTGCCATCAGAAATCCAAGTTTAGATGTACGACTTTTGAGCACTGTAGGCGCTAATGTGGAAGTCGAGAAAACTACTGCCAACGCCCTGAAACTGACCGAGTTTTTAGATGTGGATATTCCTGTTGCCAAGGGCTGCGGGCAGCCTTTAATGCGGACGCTGGAACCGTGTCCGGAAATTCATGGGCTCACCGGAATGGACGGTTTTGATTTTCCACCGTTACAGAGAAAACCGTTGGAAAAGCACGCAGTAGAAGCTATGCGCGAGATGATTATGGCAAGCGAGGAAAAGGTTACGCTGGTGGTAATCGGCACCCACACCAATATCGCCATTTTGTTCAGACTGTATCCGGAGGTAAAAACAAAGATTGCCGAAATTGTCACCATGGGCGGAGGTCTTAGCGGAGGAAATACCAATTCTACGGCTGAATTTAATATTTATAATGATCCCCATGCGGCAGCTATTGTTTTTGAATCTGGTGTGCCTATTACCATGCTGGGGCTTAATGTGACAAGACTTGCCCTGCTTCATAGACCGGCGGCAGAGCGCATTGATAAAAGCGGTCCTGCGGGGCACATGTTGTTTTCCCTCTTTGAACATTATAGAGGTGGTAGCCTTGACACGGGACTGATTGTTCACGACGCCTGCACCATTGCATATCTTTTGCACCCGGAGTTTTTCAAAACAGAAATGATGTCTATTGAAGTTGCCACAGAAGGGGTGGCGGCAGGTACGACGGTTTCTGATTTTCGTGCCGTGCGCAATGGAGAAAAAGCAGCAAATATCAACGTCTGCACTGAGGTGGACGCAGAAAAATTTGAAAACTGGTTTGTAGAGGAGTTTTGTAGATGAAAATATTGAATTTTGGCTCTTTAAATCTGGACTATGTTTATCATGTAGAACACATGGTGACTCCTGGTGAAACTCTGGCGTCTACAAGACTTGAAACCTTTTGCGGTGGCAAGGGTCTAAATCAGTCCATCGCTCTTGCAAAAGCAGGGGCAGAGGTTTATCATGCAGGGTGCATTGGAGAGGATGGGGCTATGCTCTTGCAGGCGTTGGAGGAAGCCGGTGTGGAGACTTCATATATCAAAACCCTGCCGGGCAAAACTGGTCATGCCATCATTCAGGTGGACAAAAGCGGTCAGAACTGTATTCTACTCTATGGCGGAGCAAACCGGTTATTGACCGAGCATTACATAAACCAGGTTTTGGAATCTTTTGGAGAGGGAGACGTTTTATTGCTACAAAACGAAGTCAATCTCCTACATGTTATCATTGACAAAGCCTATGAGCGGGGCATGAAAATCATACTCAATCCGTCGCCTTTCGATGATAACTTAAAGTTTTGTGATTTCAGCAAAATTTCCATGTTTTTGCTCAACGAAGTGGAGGGAGAACAGATTACAGGAAAAAAAGAGCCTGCAGCAATTTTGCAGGAACTGGCGCGGCTGTATTCACAGGCAAAGGTGGTTTTGACCTTGGGCGGAGATGGAGCATGCTATCGCGATGAAAGTGTAGAGTGTAGACAGCCTATTTATCCGGTGGAAGTGGTGGATACGACTGCAGCAGGAGATACTTTTACGGGATATTTTATTGCGGCAATGATGGAGGGCAAAAGGGTTTCAGAATGCCTCGACCTTGCATCAAAGGCGGCTTCTATTGCCGTGGGCAGAGAGGGCGCAGCGCCTTCGATTCCCCTAAGAGATGAGGTGTCAGCGCAGCTTTTATAGCAGACCTAAAGTTTTCAGGACGAAAAGCCAGCCTGTTAGGGTAAATGCAAGGAAAAAAGTAGTCAGCATAATGGTGCTGCTGGTTAGGGTACCTTCGTGATCCATGTTTTTTGCCATGATGTAGCTGCTGACCGTGGTAGAAGAACAGCACATGATGAGGATGGAAACTAGTTTATTCCCCGTAAATCCCATGAAGACGGCAATGGGCACGACGATAAGACCTAGTCCGATTAATTTGATAAATGCGGCGAGACCCGCAGATTTAGCGCTTTTCAGCGCTTTTTTTATGTCAAAGGCGGCGCCCATGGAAAGTAATCCCAGTGGCGTAGCAAGACGACCAATATTTTCCAGTGTTCTGTCTAAAATTTGTGGCATCGGTAGATTTAAAAGTGCCCAGAATAAACCTAGCAACACGCCCCAAAGGATGGGATTTTTCAGAATGCCGATTCCGGCGGATGCCAGCCGTTTTTTGTCTAGTGTACCGTGAGCTGGTTGGAAGAAAGACAAAACCACCACTGCCATGATATTGTAAAGGGGAACTGAGCCGATGATCATCAGCGGAGCCATGCCGCTGCTTCCGTACAGATTTTGAATGAGTGCGATGCCGAGAATCGCCGCACTGCTGCGATAGGCGGCTTGAATGAATTCGCCGCGCGTGGATTTGTCTGGCAGAAGAAAGGCAATTGCGGCGGTCAACGCGATGGAGAGAGCTGTTGCGATAAAGCAAAAAAGCACAAACCTGCCGTCCCACAGGCTGTAAAAATCTTCCCTGCATAAATCATAGAAGACCAGCACCGGCAAAGCAATTTGAAAGACGAAGCTGTTCAGCTTTGCAACAAATACTTCATCGAATATCTTAAATTTTGTAAAAACCATGCCCAGCACCAGCAGTAGAAACAGAGGAATAGTCGCATTGAGACAAAAAAGTAAATTCGCCAGCATAGCAGTTGTCCTTTCTAAAAAGATTACTCCTCATTTTACGCCACTTATCAGCAAAGTGCAAGATTTTCCAATTATAATTTTTTTTATGGGTGCGCACACTAAGCCTGACAAATAAAAGGAGGGTGAAAACCATGGAAAAGAATAACCAGAAAAACAACAAGCAGAACAACAAGAATAACCAGAAGAACCAGAAGAATTCTGATCAGAGAAACAACGCAGAAAAGAACGAATATTAATCTCTGTGCAAGCGGAAAGAGTCGGATTGATCATCTCTCAAATGAAAGAGCCTGTGAATCCGGCTCTTTTTGTATGGTTTTGTGGGGAAAAAGTTGAAAAAATCGCCTATATCGTTTGCTATCGCTGGAATTTTAGTGTATAATATTATGAAGTCTATCAGGAGGAGAAGCGATGAATGCAATCGGAAAATTCGGGAATTTTATGATGAATCATCAAGTGACAATCGAGATTTTGATGGTGCTGGGTTTGGCCGTGCTTGCCGCAGTGCTGCTGATGCGGGCGACGCTGCATGCAAAGAAGAAACGACAGCTGCTTTCCGAACTCAATGATACGGTCAGCGAGATCAGCGCGGCGGTCAGCAGTCTGAAAGAAAAGAAATCCGAAGTCATATACATAGATAACAGAACAGCAGACAAAGGCACCTGCGAGGCAATCTCTCTGACAGAGAAAGCACCTTCGACAGAGCAGATTTTGACCAGGGCAGCGGAAGCAGCAGAGATGGCTGAGACGGCTGCAACTTTGGACGAGCAACAGGCACCTAAGAAGTATTTTAGTAGAGATTGCTGTGTTTCAAAAAAAGGAAAAACGTACACCATAGAAGAATTAGAAGAACAAATCAAAGAATAAAGAATAGAGTTTGGTAGGAGGCAGCGATGTATTGTAAAGAATGTGGAAAACTGCTGGGCACTGACGACAAGTTCTGCAGCAAGTGCGGCACCAGAGTCGAAGAAGGCGAAGATGCGTTCGTGCCTGCCTTTAAGCAGACCGATGCACAGGCAGCGAAAACAGAAGAAGTGATGATCAGGAGAAGTGTTGCACCAGAACGCTTTGACTGGGATCTGGATGGGTACCCGACAGACAATAAAAAGACCGAGGATATCGACTTCAACTGGGATTCAGTATTAGAAGAAAAACAGCGCAATCTTTTTGCTAGAGAACTTGCGCAGAGTCAGCAGCGGGCGGAAGCAGCAGAGGAAGCGGCAGAAGCGCCGGAAAAAGAGTCTGAAGAAACAGCAGAGCCGGAATCTGTCAAAACCACAGGTGATGAAGCCGTTGAACCGGAGCGGCTGTTTGCGGAGATGGGCACCTTTGAAGCACAGGAGCCGACCCGTGTAATGGACAGAGGCGCGGGCAAGGCAGACGGAATAGATAAGTTCTATACTTTCAATCAAAAGAATGCAGCTTTTCAGGCGCTTTTAGATCAGGAATATGAGCGGATTCAGAGTGGGCAGGATTTTGTTCCCAGCTTTATCGCAGAGCAGGAGGCAGAGACGGCACGTGAAGAGCAGTCGAAAACTACCCAAGAAAGCAGACATGAGGAATTTGACTGGACACTGCCTGGCGACAAAGCGTTTACCGAAGCAGTTACCGAAAAAATAGAAGAATCAAAAGAGGAATTGTGGTGGGAGAGCGATTCTGTGGAACCGGAAGCCGAGACTGAGCAGGAGGGAACGGAAGTCTTCCCTATAGAGGATCAGTCTCAGGAGGATTCCTACATTGGAGTTGAGCTGGCGAGCACGCCGGAAGGATATCTTGAACTTGATCAGCCGCAGGTAGTACCGCAGCCGGAGGTTGAGACGGGCTTTGCAGAGGCAGAGACATTTCACACCGATGAAGTGCCGACCCTGGAAGAACTTGCGCAGGAAGAAGGTGACGCTGCATCGCAGCTTCCCCCCAGCAGGACTGCGGAAAAGAAAGCAGAAGAAGACCGATCAAGGCTTACTTTTTACGATGTCTTTGGCGCTGATGACGACGATGATGCTGCTGCGGAAGCGCCAAAAAAGAAAGGAAAGGTCCTAAAAGTAATTGGAATTTTCCTTTGCATTTTTATCGTACTGGATTTGATAGCGATAGGAGTTCTGCATTTTGCACCGGACTCGGCAGCTGGCAAGATGATTGACAACGGCTATCACCAGATTCTTGGTATTTTTGCGGGAGAAACCCAGGAAGAGGAGCCGCCGCAAGAACCGGTACCAACGGCTAGTGAAATTGCACAGCTTATCGAAGCGAAGAAAGGGCTGGGGACTAATATTGCAGTTTGCGAAGAGGCCCAGAATTTGTTGTTTGAAGATGGGAACGACTATGGTTTTGAGGGCTTCAGCAATGCGTATACCTTTGCCGATAAGCCATGGTACACAGATGATGAAGGAAATTCTGTAACCTATGGAGGTGAAATCATAGGCACAGTAGTCCAGTTCTACTCCGCTTGGGTAGACAAAATAAATGGAAAGAACGAAGACGTTTTGGATTTTGTAGATGAGACTTCTGCACTTTATTCTGAGATACAGGAGATGAACGAAAGCGAAGATGTTTCATACGGAATCAATAAGCTGGCTATTGGAGATATCCGTGCCGGTGGAGCGGGATTTTACGTTTATGTTTCTGTAGTCAAAGTTGACAGCAGTACAAGCGAAGAATTTACAGAAAAGCAGATTGTCTACATGGAGCCGGTCAATAAGACTATGCAGATTGTAGAAATCAAAACAATTTAGGAGGACTAATTTTGAACAAGAAAAGCGCAAAAGGGCAGCGACGGCTTAGCGTAATCATCATGTTTATCGTAATTATTTTAGCCTTATTCTTATTACTGATAAACTTTATTACGGACTGGCTGTGGTTTAAAGAAATGGGATATGTGAGTGTATTCCTGAAACAACTGACGACCGAACTCGAAGTGGGTATTCCGATTTTTGTGATTTTAACACTAATCATGAATTTCTATCTGAGAATGCTGAAAAAAGGCTATTTTAATAAGATTGCATCTCACGAAGCAACTGATATGAAGAAGCTGGGACGTTATACGACACTGATCTCGGCGGCGTTCGGGCTGTTCTCCGCATTCTATGCAGTAAGCAGTTTGTGGTTTGAGATTTTGCAGTTTGCTAACGCAACGGGGTTCGATATCAAAGACCCGTTATTCCATATTGACATTTCGTTCTATATTTTCCAGCTGAATTTCTTAAAACAGCTCAACGAAATGTTTATCGGCATGGTGCTTCTGATTATTGTAGTTACCGTGATTTACTACTCTATCCTGCTGTCCGTGCATACGCCGGATATGTTTAAGGAAGAGGAGACTCCGCAACAGGAGCCTGAATTTGACAGTGAAGAACGCTATGACGGCGGAGACAACCCATTCTCCGGCATGGGCGGTAACAGTCCGTTTGACAAAGTTTTTGAAGCTTTTACCGGAAAGAAGGCACAGCCGAGAGCGGCAAAACCAAAGAAACAGTTTGACGACAACAATTTTAAGCAGCTTCTGCACATTGCCTCCGGTCAGCTGACCTTCTTGGGCGTAGTATTCTTCCTGATGGTTGGAATCAACTTCTTCCTGAAGCAGTTTGACTTGCTCCACACCCATACAGGTGCAGTATACGGCGCTGGATTTACCGATGTAAATATTACCCTTTGGGTCTACAGAGCTCTTTGCGTACTGGCGGTGCTGGGTGCAATTACTGTAATCATTCACATCAAAAAGAAGCAGTTCAGAAAAATTTTCACGATTCCAGTGATTATGATTCTGATTGGTGCGCTGGGAACCGGAGCAAGCTATCTGGTGCAGAACTTCATTGTGTCGCCGGACGAGATTAACAAGGAATCCAAATATCTGGAAAGAAATATTGAGTATACTCAGTATGCTTACCAGCTTGACAATGTTTCCGTAAAATCATTCGATGCAGACAATTCTCTGACCAGCGAGGATATTGCAGGAAACTCTGAAACTATTGAAAATATTCGTATTAACGACTATGAACCTGTAAACACTTTCTATAATCAGACGCAGAGTATCAGACAGTACTACAAATTCAACGATGTTGACGTAGACAGATATATGGTAAACGGGGAATATACCCAGACCTATCTGTCCACTAGAGAAATTGACAAAGAAAAGATTCAGGATACTTGGCTCAACAGACACTTGAAATACACCCACGGTTACGGTATCGCGCTGTCCAGAGTAGACGCGGTGACCCAGAGTGGTCAGCCGGATGTTCTGATTAAGAATATTCCGCCGCAGTCCTCTATCGAGGAAATTTCTGTGGATCGCCCTGAAATCTATTTCGGCGAAATGACCAACGATTACATTCTGGTCAACACCAGTGAAGAAGAATTTGACTATCCTGACGGAAGCGCCAACCAGTACAACAAGTACGAGGGAGAAGCCGGCATCAAGCTGAATATGCTCAACCGTGTGATGTTTGCCATCAAGGAGCAGAGCATGAAACTTTTGGTTTCTTCCAATATTAAGAGTGATTCCAGAATCATCATCAACAGAAACGTGATGGATCGCGTACGGAAAATCATGCCGTATCTGAGTTACGAGGAAGATCCGTATGCAGTGATTGCGGACGGCAAGGTTTACTGGATGCTGGATGCTTACACTACCAGCTCCTACTATCCGTATTCTGAGCCATATTCTGGTAAGAATGGAGATATCAACTATATCAGAAATTCTGTAAAAGTAGTCATCGACGCATATAACGGCGATGTAAACTTCTACATTGTAGATGACACCGATCCGATTGCAAAGACGTTCCAGAAGATTTATCCGGCGCTGTTTAAGGATTTGAATGAAATGCCGGAAAGCCTGGTAGCTCATATCAGATATCCGAATACACTCTTTGCTATTCAGGCAGGCGTATACAGCCGTTACCACATGGAAGACGTAAAGGTATTCTACCAGAATGAAGACGTTTGGGATATCGCTGATGAAATCTATGGACAGGATCAGCAGAAGATGTCGCCGAATTACTATATCGCAAAACTGCCGGGCGAGAACAGCGCTGAGTTCTTTAACTCTCTGCCATTCACGCCGAAGTCAAAGCAGAACATGACTGCTTTGATGGTGGCAAGAAACGATGGCGAACATTACGGTGAACTGGTGCTGTACAGCTTCCCGAAGAGCAAGACTGTATACGGTCCGATGCAGATTGAAGCGCAGATTAACCAGAATCCTGAAATTTCCAGTGACTTTACGCTGTGGAGTTCCAGAGGCACGACATATAAGAGAGGAAACCTCTTCGTCATTCCGATTGAGTCTTCACTGCTTTATCTGGAGCCGGTTTATCTGGAGGCTGAAAACTCCGCAATTCCGGAAGTAAAACGTGTTATTGTTGCTTATGATGACAAGATTGCTTACGAGGAAACCTTAGCGGAAGCTTTGGAAGCATTGTTTGGAGAGGGAACCGGTACAAAGGCACCTGTGGATAACAATGGCGATGACAACCAGAATGGAGGTCAGAGCAGCTCCGAAAAAACTACAGCTGACTGGATTAAACAGGCATCTGAAAGCTATGATAAAGCGCAGGATGCGCTGAAAAATGGAGACTGGGCAAAGTATGGGGAGTATATGAAGTCTCTGGAAGAAGCTTTGAACAAGTTAGCATAATTAAGAGTGAATTTGGGAGATTGGGGCATTCGCGCGCGGATGTCCCATAACCCGTTATTCTATATAATTTTTTAGATAATCTGGCTTATAAAGGAGGACGATATGCTGGACTACGATTTAGATAAAATGTTGTTTACGATTCCTGCAGCAAACCATTCAGCGCAGGAGATTACAAAGATATTAAAGGAACATCCAGAAGTCCAATTCGTTTCCCTGGTGGGAATTGATATCGGCGGCCACGATACCGACGAAAAGATCCCCGTAAATTTGTTCCTTGAAGACATAGATAAGATGCTGGCAGGCGGTGTGCAGACTGATGGATCCAGTGTAGCACTTCCGGGTATTGCAGTACTCAATAATGCAAAGATTGATATCATTCCGGATCTTTCTGTGAACTGGTATGTGGATTATAATTTCAGTCACTTAGGATACCGCACAGGACTCCCTATCGGAACTCTTAGAATTCCATCCTTTTTGGTACACAACGACAATTTTGAGGTTGGATCCAGAGTTGTGCTTCGCGATGCGCTCAATCACTTTAAGAAAAAGCTGATGGAAGAACTTGCGGCATATCCTTACGTATTTGAGTATATCAATGGCATTGACAGTGTAGATGATATTGAAGATTTGGTGCTGACCAGTGCCACTGAACTGGAATTTTGGGTAAAAACCCCAGATGACAAAGGGGATAGAGAGCAGCTGTTTACAGCGCAGGTTTTGAAAGAACAGTATTGGAAGCGTACTTACGGAGAGGTGAGAACCGCCCTGGAAGAGACGCTGATGCTATTAGATAAATATGGCTTTGAAGTAGAGATGGGACACAAGGAAGTCGGCGGCGTCAAGGCAAAAATGGGTCACAGCGGGCATTACGACCACGTCATGGAGCAGCTTGAAATCGACTGGAAGTATGCAGATGCAATGCAGGCTGCAGACAATGAGAATCAGGTGAAGTACGTGGTGAGAGACATCTTTACTAAACACGGTCTTGATGTAACCTTTATGGCGAAGCCTTTTGAGGGCGTTGCGGGAAGTGGTGAGCATACCCATCTGGGTCTTGCAGCCAAGCTGAAAAATGGTAAGATGGTCAGCATGTTTGCGCCGGCAGATTTCAGTAAGGATTTTATGAATCCACTGGGTTACGGCGCGCTGATGGGAATTTTGAAGAACTATGAGGTAATCAATCCTTTCGTAAGTTCATCAAATGACTCCCTTAACCGTCTGAAGCCAGGCTACGAAGCGCCGGTTTGTATCGTTACCTCCCTGGGCAGAGCTGTGACAGAGCCATCCAGAAACAGAACCGTTTTGGTGGGTTTAATCAGAGACCCGAAAAATCCGATGGCAACTCGATTTGAGCTTCGTGCGCCAAATCCGAAGAGCAACACCTATCTGGTGATTGCAGCTTCCTATATGGCAATCTTAGATGGTGTGCATGCGGTTCTTGCTGCAGGAAAAACGCCAAAAGAGCTGGAGGCTTCCATCTCCAAAAAACACGGGCAGGATGATTTTTATCTGGAAACAGAGCGGGAATATCGCAGTGAGTATAACGTGTTTGAAGATTTTACAGAGGAAGAACGTGACCACCTCTTTGGTCATGCGCCTGCAACGGTTTGGGAAAACCTTCGTGCATTTGATGAACACCCGGAAAGACTGGCAGTGTTTAAGGAAGGAAATGTCATGCCGGACATTGTTCTGGAGTCTTACCGTGAGCAGACCTTGTCACAGTGGAAAACAGAGCTGCATGACCGAATTATTCCGGATACGATGAATTTTATCAGGAGCTGCAAGCAGGTACATAATCTTGACGATTTTTCCGATTATGATATCAAAAACTGGATTGAAATTGATCGGATCAGACATGAGATTGCCAAGGACACTATCACAGAAAAGTGTCTGCTGACAAGAGCAAAGAATGCGCTGGACGAGGGTGACTACGATCTGGCATCAGATTTACAGCTGGAAATTCAGCAGAAAGTAAACCTGCTGAGCAGTTTGTACATTAGATATAAGAAAAACTTGCTATAGTAAATGGTAAAAGGAGTGTAACCATGTTAGATATTAAACGAATCAGAGAAGATTTTGAAGGCGTAAAAGCCAGAGTAGAGTTTAGAGGCAAAGGCGACTTCGGTATTGATAACGTAAAGAAACTCGATGAGCAGAGAAGAGAGCTTTTAGCAGAAGTGGAAGCGATGAAAAATAAGCAGAATACCGTTTCCAGAAAAATTCCAAAGCTGAAAAAGGCAGGAGAGGATACTACTGCGATCATGGCAGAGATGAAGGAACTGTCCGGTAAGATCAAGGAACTGGACGGACAGCTTTCTGTCTTGGAAGAAGAACTGAAAAATGCGCTGCTCAGCATTCCGAATACACCGTACAAAGACGTACAGTTTGGCGAAGACGACAGTGATAATGTAGAGGTTAGAAAGTTTGGCGAGCCGACAACCTTCGATTTTGAACCAAAAGCCCACTGGGATGTAGGTGAAGATCTGGACATTCTGGACTTTGAGAGAGCTGCAAAAATTTCCGGCGCTAGATTTACAGTATATAAGGGACTTGGGGCAAGACTGGAGCGAGCAGTGATCAATTTTATGCTGGATCTGCACACCATCGACCAGGATTACACCGAAATTCTGCCGCCGTTTATGGTGAACAGAGCTGCAATGACTGGAACAGGTCAGCTGCCGAAATTTGAAGAAGATATGTTCTACATTCCGCAGAAAGACTTTTTCTTGATTCCAACTGCTGAGGTTCCTGTAACCAACCTCCGGGGCGGCGAAATCATGGACGAAAAAGAACTGCCAGTTTACTATACTGCGTATACCCCTTGTTTTAGAGCAGAAGCAGGCTCTGCAGGAAGAGATACCAGAGGGCTTATCAGACAGCACCAGTTTAACAAGGTTGAGCTGGTAAAATTCGTAGACCCGGAAACTTCCTATGATGAACTGGAAAAACTCACTGCTGATGCAGAGGAGGTGCTGAAAATCCTTAACATTCCATATAGAGTGGTGAGACTCAGCTCCGGTGATTTGGGCTTCTCCAGCGCCATGACTTACGATATTGAAGTCTGGATGCCAAGCTACGGTAGATATGTAGAGATTTCTTCCTGTAGTAACTTTGAGGATTTCCAGGCTAGAAGAGCAGGGATTCGTTTCAGAAGAGAAAAAGGAAAGCCTGAATTTGTGCACACTCTCAACGGCTCCGGTCTTGCAGTAGGTAGAACTGTAGCTGCAATTTTGGAAAACTATCAGCAGGCTGACGGCAGCGTAGTGATTCCGGAAGCGCTCAGAAAGTATATGGGCGGTGCAGAGAAAATCACAAAATAAGGAAGAAAAGAGATAAAGATGTTTAAACTACCCAAATATATTGAACCGGATTTTTCCCAAGAAAAGTTCGTAAACGCACCTAATGCCAAACTGGTGGCAGCGCCTGTGGATAAAGCCGCACCGGCGGGATTTCATGCTACATCTATTTACCCGGAATATTTTAAGGTCGGTGGTAACTGGTATTTGGCAGAGGACAGCCGTATGGACAGCGTGCCGGTCTTTGAAAATGGTCAAATTTTTGTAAGAGAATTTAGAAACCTGAAGCAGGGAGACCAGGTTGTTGTAGGGCGCAGTGAGGACTGTGAAGAGGGCATTTATGTTCACGCTGACTGTTTTGAAAGAGAAGAAGCGGGCAGAGCCCAGACCTTTGCATTCCGCCAGAGCAGAAGCAGGGAGACGGGTTTCAGCTATGACTATGAACAGCTTGTGGAACTTTTAAAATATGAAAAAGCACATAATGGCTATATCGTTTGGGTGCTGGGTCCTGCCTGCTCCTTTGATGCGAAAGCCAGAGAGTGCTATGAAAAACTCATCGAGTCTGGCTATGTGCAGGCGATTCTGGCAGGAAATGCACTGGCAACTCACGACCTTGAAGGTGCTTACCTTGGAACTGCTCTGGGTACTGATATTAAAACCCAGGCGCCGTATGTCAATGGACATTATAATCACCTGGATACAATCAACTGTATCAACACCCACGGTTCTATCCCGGCTTTTATTGAAAAAGAAGGCATTAAAAACGGAATTATTTATTCCTGTGTAAAGAACGATGTTCCGTTTGTTTTGAACGGTTCTATCCGTGATGACGGACCGCTGCCGGAAGTATATGAACATACTTATGTAGGGCAGGATACGATTCGATCCCATGTCAGAAAAGCGACTACAGTAATCGGCATGGCGACAGTTCTGCACACCATTGCTACAGGTAACATGACGCCTACCTACAGAGTGCTTGCAGATGGAACGATCAGACCAGTATATTTTTATATGGTAGATACTTCTGAATTTGCAGCAAATAAGCTGGGAGATCGAGGAAGTCTTGCAGCAAAGGGCATTGTAACCAACGTGCAGGATTTTCTGAACAATGTTTGTCAGGGTCTGAACCTGTAAAAGTGAAACGAGCTTAGAGATAAAGCGATTTTGGCGGGCGGTTATCGCCCGCTTTTTCTAGGAAATGATGTAGTAATTGGGAAAGGGAATTTAGCAATGAAAACGACTGCCGGAAAGATTTTTGGCAAAATAGTGAATCGAATGACGATTACCGGATTTTTGATTCTGATACAGCTAGTCTGGTTTGGCATAGCGCTGATGGCGCTGACGGAGTACAGCACCTGGGTTTCTTTGGGATTTAGTGTTGCTTCGATTTTGATGGCACTGTTCATTACCTGGAGAGATGATAATCCAGCATATAAGACGGCATGGATTCTCCTAATATGTCTGCTGCCTGTGCTGGGTGCGGCGATGTATGCGTTTTTTGGAAATAAGCGACCTGCCAGATGGCTAAAATGGAGAATTAATCCGCAGGAGGAGCTGCACAGAAAGGATTTGCAGCCAGAGGACGATTTGACGGATCTGGCACCCGGCAGACTTTTGGATACAGTGGATTACATAGCTGCAAAAGGCGGCTTTCCGGCATGGAAAGGAACGCAGAGCAAATATTATGCCTTAGGTGATGACGTTTACGAGGATATGCTTTTCGACCTGCGCAGTGCACAGAAGTTTATCTTTATGGAATATTTTATCATTTCACGAGGCGAAATGTGGGATGGCATTTTTGAAATCCTTAAAGAAAAAGCTGCTGCCGGGATAGACGTGCGCCTGATTTACGATGATGTAGGCAGCATGAATTTGCTCCCGAAGGGTTTTGAGAAAAAATTGCGCCTGGCAGGAATTAAGGTGCTTAGTTTCAATACAATGAGACCGTTCCTGTCGCTGGTATACAACAACCGAGACCACCGAAAAATCACCGTCATTGACGGGCAGGTGGCTTATTCCGGCGGCTACAATATTGCCGATGAATATATCAATAAAATTGAGCGTTTTGGACACTGGAAAGATTCCGGAATTCGGCTTGCGGGACATGCTGTATGGAATTTTACAGTGATGTTCCTCAACATGTGGAATGCATTTTTGCCTACGGAAGAGGATTATAGCAGGTTCAGACCTCACGCTGGGCATCCGGCACCTTTTGGCGGGGAGGGTATCGTGCAGCCTTACGGCGACTCGCCGCTGGATGACGAACCAGTAGGGGAAAATGTCTACCTGGAAATTCTCAATCAAGCGGAAGATTATGTGTATATTTTCACGCCATATTTGATTATCGACAATGAAATGAAGACAGCGCTGGTGCTTGCGGCAAAGCGGGGTATCGATGTGAGGATTGTAACGCCAGCTATTCCTGACAAGAAAATTGTATTCCGGCTGACTCGATCTTACTATGAGCCGCTCATCAAAGCAGGTGTCAAAATTTATCAGTACACGCCGGGCTTTATCCATGCGAAGAGCTTTGTCAGTGATGATAAAGTCGCTGTGGTGGGAACGATTAATATGGATTACCGAAGCCTGTTTCTTCATTTTGAGTGCGGCACGCTTCTGGCAGGCTGTCAGGCCGTGCTGGACGTGAAGAAGGACTGTTTGGAGACCTTTAGGGTGTCACGCGAGATTCATCATGAGGATTGCAAGCGCAGCTTTTGGGGACTTCTCTACGACGCGGTACTGCGAATGCTGAGCCCGCTGATGTAATGACCTGGCAGGTCACCGGCGATGAGAGTGACTGTATTGGTCGATGTGCATAATTTCTTGATTTTTTTCTAAAATATGCACGTTTAAAGCGAAAGGCGTGCATATTTTGAGGAAAAGCTTTGAAAATATGCATGTTTATCTGAATTGTAAAGGATTTATGAAGATGTTTTGGCGTCATTTATGCATAAATTCGTTGATTTTAACGAAAATATGCACGGCACTTATAGAAAATGTGCATATTTTCGATGAAAAGTTCGAAAATATGTAATTCGTCTGCATGATAAAGGGAGAGTCAGAATGGAAAAGATTGATAAATTTTACGAAGTGAAAAGCCTATTCCAGTGTCCCAGATGCGGAAAGAAAATCCGCTTTCATGGGGGCGGTTTGGTATGCAAGAAAGAGCACCGTTTTGATATTTCGGCAAAGGGCTATGTGAACCTTTTGCAGGAAAATAAAGTGTTAAAAGGCTATGATAAGGAGTTTTTTGCCAGTCGCTATCGGTTTTTACAAGCAGGATATTACAGCCATATTATGGAAGAAGTTGTGGGAACAGTGGAACGCCTGGTGCAGGAAAGGGCGGCGCAGAAGCAGACGGAGGATGAAAATTTTGTCGTGCTGGATGCTGGCTGCGGAGAAGGATATTATGCCGCGCAGCTTTCTGAAAGGCTAGGGAGCAGTGGGCAGATTCTGGCATTTGATATTTCAACAGAGGCAATCAAGCAGGCGGCAAAGAGCTCGCAACCTGTTAAATGGATGGTAGCTGATATCACCAATATCCCGATGAAGGACCAGAGTGTGGACTGTATTTTGGATGTTTTTACACCGGCTAACTACAAAGAGTTTGTGCGGATTTTGAAACCGGGCGGTGTGCTGGTGAAGGTCGTGCCAGGTGCTTCTCATATGTCGCAGCTGCGCAAGGCGGCAGCACCGCTTCTTCGAAACAAATCCTATTCCAATGAAGAAGTACTGGATTATTTTGAAAAAAATTTTGAGATGGTAAGCAGAACACCTGTCAGCAAAACTATGGAAATTGGAAAAGAGCATCTTGCAGACCTTGTGCGAATGACACCGCTACTCTTCGATGTGGACAAGAGTAGACTGGACGTAAGCGGCATTAGGGAGATTACCGTGGAGGCAGAAGTACTGGTGGGAGAATCGCGTTAAAATTGTAAAGACGTTGTAAAGCAAATGATTGATAAGTTGAAGGGTTTGACGTATCTAAAACAGTGACAGCTGCTGGCCGTCATCGACAGGCTGCAGGAGGCTTTGGGGCAGACGGTGTCCCATGGTCAGACCATACTTTGCATTGATTTTTGAGAGCTTTTGATAAAAGCTCTTTTTGTATGCCTTATCTAAGCCGCCTCTGCCGTAAAAGGTCAAAAATGCGTCCATTTTTTCGGGAAACTCCGTGTGAAAAAATTCGAGGAAATGGTCTCTGGTTTTTCCTTTGAGATTCAAAAGACCAGGCAGGACGTAGTCCACCTTTGCGTCTGCGCCGCCTGCAAAAAGACTTTCCAGATTTTCATCACTGTCGCTAAGGAGCGGAATGATGGGCATGGTATGAAGACCGGTATGAACCTTTGTGGGTGCAAAAGCTTTGAGCATTGCAAAACGGCGGACAGAGGACACACCGCCCGGTTCCAGTTTTTTACGAAGCTGTTCATCAGTCGTGGTGATGGTTGCTGCTACGTTGACATAGGTGATACGGGAAAGCTGCTCCAGCAGATCAAAGTCACGCAAGATCAAATCTGATTTAGTGGAGATGATGCAGGGAGTTTTGTGCTGGATTAAGAGTTTCAGGATTTCGGGCATAAGCTGCATATCAGCTTCAATCGGCTGATAGCTGTCAGTAATTCCGCCGATGTTGACTACTTCGCGCTTCCACTGGGGCTTTGCAAGCTCTGCAGCAAGGCGGTCTGCTACATTTTGTTTGATATAAATGGTGTCAAAAAAACGATTGTCCTCCATATAGTCATGGGTGTATAGGGCATAACAGTATCGGCAGCGGTGCGCACATCCGCGGTAAATATTCAGGTCCCAATGAAAGGGCAGATATCTGCTGTTAATCCGGTTCATTGCAGATTTACAGGTAATGGGTTTGTAGTATGCCATGGGATTTCCTTTCTGTCTTGGTGGGCGTGTTGCAGATAAAATAAGTATAGCACAAAAGAGATGGGTTGAACATGGAGAAGACAAAAATTATAGCAGCAACAAAAGTTGGTATGATGACCTTGCGGGAAGAGCCTTGGAGCAGCTGGGAATTGAAAATGACTTGATACCATTGCAGACGCGACAAACCCATGAAAGAACAGGTTATAAGTTGCATACGCCAACTTTACGTCTTTATTTTTCTTTTCTTGCGTTGGCGTTTTTTGAGGGAAGGGCGCAATACTTGCAAAAAAATCCTCTCAAGTTGGCGGATTGAAATATCTGCTTGCATCGGCACGGATATTGTTTGTGCTTGTCGTAGAAAAATGTTTCTTAGAAGACCGCGTCGCTTTAATGGGGATGTTTCATGCCTTTGCTGTGTCTTCGCAGGGGTTGGTTCTTGCCAAGCGGTGCGGGCAATGATAAAATGAAATCAAATAGTGAAAATAAACCAAAATGAAAATAAACCAAACATACGGAGATGAACATGGACAGGAAACAGAGCATCGCAGATTTTTTGCAGGCACATGGGCAGACGGAGCCAGTGTCTTTTCACATGCCGGGGCACAAAGGTGCGGCAATTTATAGGGAAAATGGGTATGGGGAATTTCTTGACCATTTTATGGACTGGGATATTACAGAAATACCAGGGGCAGACAATCTGTTTCAGGCGGAGAGTATTATAGCGGAAACGATGAATCGGTATAAGACGATGTATGCTTCTAAAGAAAGTTATCTGCTTATCAACGGCAGCAGCGCAGGGCTGATTGCGGCTATTATGACTGTGGTACCAAGGGATGGCAAGCTGATCATGGCAAGAAACTGTCATAAATCGGTATTTAACGGTTTGATGATGGCAGGTGGGCAGCCGGTCTATGCGCATCCTGAATTGATAGAAGAATATGAGATTTCCGGAGAGATTACCCCGGAGGAGATCGAAAGGTGTTTGGTACAGCATCCTGACAGCAGCGCAGTGCTTTTGCCGAGTCCTAATTATTATGGGATCTGCAGTGATATAGCTGCCATCGCCGAAGTTGTACATCGTGCGGGAAAGATTCTGATTGTCGATCAGGCACATGGTGCGCATTTGAAGTTCTTCGATGCTTTTGCCGGTACGAAAAAAGCGGCAGAAAATCTGGGGGCAGACATCGTGATTAACAGTACCCATAAGACGCTGACGTCTTTTACCCAGAGTGCTGTGGCAAACCTTTGCTCAGACCGAATTGACAAGTATGATTTTGAGGATAAGCTGCAGCTTATTGAAAGCACCAGCCCGTCCTATCTTTTAATGGCGTCGCTGGATATTAATGCTGACCTTCTCGAAAGGAGAGGTGAAACATTGATTCGTCAGTGGAAAGAGGATTTACAGTATTTTTATGGAAGGGCTGCCGACATTAATGGGCTGCGGATCATGCGGCATCCGCTGCTTGACGATACAAAGATAAATCTGGACATGCGTGCCTACGGAATTTCCGGATTGGAACTTGAGGAACTGCTCATGGAGCAGGGGATTTTTGCAGAACTGGTTACTGGTAATATTGTGATGTGCATGACTGGAATCGGAAATAGGCGATGTGACTATGAGCGACTGCTTGATGCTCTTCGGAAAATTGCTACAGCGCATTCTTTGGTGCCGGAAAGGGCATGTGAACAGGCAGCGCGTGATGTAAACGGAGCGTGGGATTTTCAGAACCTTGCGCAGCGTCCAGTACCCAAGGAGAAGGAGCGAATTGCGCTGGAAATGGCGGCGGGCAGGGTGTGTGCATCGTCAGTGATTCCATATCCGCCGGGGATTCCGATTCTTTGTCCGGGGGAAGTGATAGACAAATCGGTAATAGACTATGTAAAAGCGCTGCGAGAGGCAGGCGAAAAGGTAATCGGTATAGATGATTTGGGCAGAGTCACAGTAGGAAAGGAGTAACGGATGACAAAGGTTACACTGATCGGAAACAGAATGGGAAACTTTGAATTTTTGAAAATTCAGTAGGAGTGGAGAAGCTATGCAGATTAACAGTTTGGAAAAATTTGCCAATCTTTACGGCAGAATTGATGCGATTTTGATTGTAAATAAAGAAAATATCATCGAATACTCTGCGATGGTGACTGAGGACAAAGAGTATCTGCGCACCGATGATATTTTAGGTAAAAATCTTTTTGCGGTATATCCTGAACTGAATGAGGGCAACAGCACCCATGCAAAGGTCATGGCGACGGGACTTCCGGTACTGAATCAGAAACAGACCCTGACGGAGCCGTCCGGCAGACGCCACACTACGATGACCAGCACATTCCCCATAGAAAATAACGGTGAACTGATCGGCAGCATTGACCTTTCTGTAGAGTTGCCTGACGATACGGACGATATTTCAAAGAAAAGGAAACTCTATACGGCGGATGATATCGTGACGCAGAATCCGGATATGGAATATATGAAGGAAAAGCTTTTGAAAATCGCGAAAAACGATTCGCCGGTCATGGTGATTGGAGAGTCAGGAACGGGAAAGGAACTCATTGTCGAGGCAATTCACAGTCATGGAAGGCGGAAAAAGAGACCGTTCATTTCCCTTAACTGCGCGGCTATTCCCGATGCACTCATCGAAAGTACGCTTTTTGGAACGGTAAAGGGTAGCTTTACCGGTGCGGAAAACAAGAAGGGGCTCTTCGAGCTTGCCGATGGCGGTACCTTGTTTCTGGATGAGGTTAATTCCATGAGTCTTGAACTGCAGGCGAAACTTTTGAAGGCGGTAGAAGAGCAGCGATATATGAAAGTGGGTGCGGAATCTTACACGGAGGTAGACACGCGACTGATTTCTGCCATGAACGTTAGTCCGAAGGAGGCAATCGGCAGTGGGAAAATGCGGCAGGATTTATTTTATCGTCTCAGTGTGGTGCAGCTTTTGGTGCCGCCGCTTCGCAAACGAAGGGAAGATATCTCGCTGCTGAGTTCTCATTTTATTGGGCAGTATAATAAGCAGATGGGAAAGTCTGTGAAGGAAGTTAGTCCTTTTGCAGAAAAGGTGCTGCAGGATTACAGCTGGCCGGGCAATGTGCGGGAACTTAGGAATGTGATGGAGTCCGCATTTAATCTGGTCGAAGGCGATGTCATCGGACTGACCGATTTGCCGGATTATTTGATTTCGGGAAGCGGCATGCTGGGCGAAAGCGGCAGTGCGGAGCCTTCCGGCAGTCTGGCAGAAATGATGAACCGTTATGAAAAAGAAATTCTGGAAAAAACTTTAAGGAATGCTTCCTCTTTGAATCAGGCGGCTACAAGCCTGCAGATTACCAGACAGGCACTGAAGTATAAAATTGAAAAGCTACAGATTGATTATCAGACGCTGCTGAACAGGGTGTGGTAAAAAATTTTACCTTTCTGTTGTAAATTTTTTTTCATAGACCGCCGGAGTAGTTGAAAAATAGTTGAAATGAAAAGGTTTCTGTTCTGGCACGGTTATTGCTAAAATTGTATGGCAGTAAATGAAAAGGAGTGAATATAATGCAAGTAAAAAATGAATTTGCAAAGAATAAAAGTTCATGGTGCGGTCTGAACCGGCCAGAAATGAAAGAGGAAAATGCCGATGTGGTAATTTTCGGTATTCCGTATGACGGAGGCGTTAGCTATCGTGGCGGTGCAGCCGAGGCACCGCAGATGCTGCGTGCAAATACTCTTCATTCTACTCCATGCACAGAGCGCCTTGCGTGGTTTGATACTCTGAATGTAGTAGACGGTGGAGACTTTGAGGGCAGCGACAGAGAGGAAGTCTTTGCAGAGGTACAGAAATACGTAGCGGATTTGGTACGTAAAGGCGTTCGCTTTACCATGGTTGGCGGTGACCATTCTGTGACCATTCCGGTGGAGAGAGGCATTAACGATGCAGTCGATGAAGAATTTGGTATTATTCACATAGATGCACATATGGATTTGTGCGAGGCGCTGGAAGGCGACTTGCTCTCTCATGGCAGCACTGAGCGCAGAGCGCTGGAACTTTCTCACGTAAAATCGCTGGAAAATTTGTACTTTATTGGAATCCGTTCTATCGAGCCGGATGAGTTTGAGCTTTACAAGGAAGGTAATATACAGGTGAAAACCGCTTATGATTGCTACCATGAGGGCATTGAAGCGGTGGCTGCTGACTGCATTGAAAAGATGAAAAAGTTCAATCAGGTTTATTTGACTTTCGATATTGATGCACTGGATCCGGCTTATGCTGCGGGTACAGGAACGCCGCAGTTTGGTGGGCTGACTTCCCGTATGGCTCTGACTCTGCTGGAAAAGCTGTTCCGTGGACTGAACATTATGGCTTTTGATGTTGTGGAGATCGCACCGGCGCTGGACCCGTCTCTTGCCGCAATGTTCGCAGGGCGGAAGCTGATTACGGAAGGCTGGGGCTACTGGGCGGAAGGGCTTGGAAAGCTGGAAAGGAAATAGAAAGAGAAACTGCTGCGTGAGGAAATTTGCGCAGCAGTTTTTTGAGGAGGATATGCTAGTGTTGAATTTGTCAACGTTTCTGAGATTTTTGTGTCTGTACTGTACTGTGCCGTGGGGTGCTACGGGGGATTAAGTACTGAACGCCAATTAGGCATGATTTTTTTGAAATTTTTGCGTTAGCACTGGTAAATCCGCCAATTTCAAGGAAAAATTATGGAATTCTTGCGGCGAAGTGAAGTGAGAACGGCTCAACTCTTCAAAATCAACAGGGTTTTGCGCTGGCATTCATTAAAAAATCCCTTGATTTGGCGTTCGCCGCCGCTTTCTTAAAATAACTTCCTTGAGTTGGCGTATTACAAGGAGCGGTCGCAAGAATTTGAAAAAATTTGTGCGAAGTTGGCGGCGCAGACGTTGCAGATAGTGCGTGGAGGGAGGGTGGCAGGCTATAACGAAGGGGAACAAAGCGATAAGCAACAAGAGATTGGCAGACTTCGGGCTAATTCCCATGCTTGACTATTGATGCGAAAGCATCTATTGAGTTTTATATGATGATTATGATATAATAAAAATGATAGAAATTGTTCGTCTGGTGTGAAGATTGTGGAGTAGAGAGGAGCAATATATAAAATGTATTATGGTGATGGATTTAGTGCATTTGGAGTTATGTTTATAGTCGTGTTTGTAATCGTAATTGGAACCTTTATTGTCACGGCAGTAAAGGGTGTCAGTACATGGAATAAGAACAATCAGTCGCAGAGGTTGACGGTGCCTGCGAAAGTGGTTTCGAGGAGGACGGCGATTTCTCGTCATAATCATGCAACAGGCGGTGAAGCCTGTGGGACTGTAACTACTTCATCTACGAGGTATTATGTGACATTTCAGGTCGAAAGCGGAGACCGTATGGAGTTATCCGTAAATGGACCGGAATACGGCATGTTGGCTGAGGGAGACGTAGGGGAACTGACTTTTCAGGGAACCAGATATCTGTCCTTTGAACGATGGAGGGAAGAAAGATAAGAACATGATATTATAGAACTGTTTTTTATTTATACATGTCCTGTAGTGTGACAAGCATAACTTCACCTTGTTTTGCAAAGTCTTGCAGCCCTTGGGTGAATCCGCTCTTCGAGAAAATAGGGTAATGATATTTAGACCCTTGGCAAAGACTTTCGCGTAAAGAAAAAGATATTCACGGCACACCGGCTTAAAAATAAGACCCATGTAATCAGAAAATATTTACTGATTACAGAATCGTAAATACGGTCAATATGACCCGCACTGATGGCTGATATGTTTTGCAGTACAACAATACCAAAAACGAAAGAAGTTTCTCATATATTGCTTTCGATAAAGCTTCTAAATTTTCCTGGGAAGAAGCATTGAGAGCGGAGAAAAAGATGGCCGGTTTATCTTTGCAAAATTGGTTAATCAATGCGGTCTTGCCAACACGGCGACGCCCATAAATTATGATACATTCAAAATTGTTTTTACTATATTGTTTATTTAAATTCTGAAGTTCATAATCTCTGCAGTAAAATATGTGAAGTTCTCTTTGCTATTAAACTCTAAAGTTTTAAACTTATAAGTTTGTTCTAAACGGCTGGAAGATGAAAGTCAATAGAGGGTTGGAAAGAAGCTACGCAAGTTTTTGAACGGCGGTTTTTTCTTGTGGGAGTGGAATTAGCGGGGCTGAGGGCTTGACAAACTGATGCCACAGTATTACAATGAAGAAAACTGATACTGTGGTATTATAGATTGGAGAGGTTTATGAGTAAGGATATTACGATTTATCATGGATCACAGCAGATTGTTGAAATTCCTACGTATGGCATTGGAAAGTCATACAATGATTATGGGCAGGGATTTTATTGCACTGAGAATATGGAACTGGCAAAGGAGTGGGCATGCCCTATAAAAAGGGACGGTTATTCTAATCAGTACATCCTTCATACTGATGAGATGCAAGTGATGCATTTGACAAAGGGGAACTTTAACATATTGAATTGGCTGGCAATTCTTTTGAAGAACCGCAAGTTTGATATCAACAGTAATATAGCAAGAAGTGCGAGGGAGTATCTGCTGGAGTATTTTTTGCCCGATACCAAGGGTGTTGATATCATGGTGGGGTATCGAGCAGACGATTCTTATTTTTCTTTTGCGGAAGATTTTATTAACAATACCATTTCGATACGAGATTTGGGTGTTGCTATGGAACTGGGAACTCTTGGCGAGCAGGTTGTGCTGCTTTCTCCTGCAGCATTTAGCAAAATTGAGTTTGTGCAATATGAAATTGCCGACTATCGGAAATACTATTACAAGCGCGCTCAAAGAGACAGCTTGGCGAGACAGAATTATCAACAGAGAAAGAAAAATCCTGCGATGCTTCGAGAAGATTTGTTTATACTTGATATTATTAGAGAGGATATGAAAAATGATGACCCCCGTTTACAATGCCACATATCTGAGTAAGGCTGCGAAATCAGTCGGAAATATGCTTCATGACGCTGTAATAGAGTTTGGTTACAAAGGAGACGAATTTCTCCATATGTTTATTCAGTCAGGAATTGCGGAAGAGATTGAAAGCGGAAATCCGAAATATATTGCGGGCAAAAGCGGCATAGAACTTTTTTCAGAAGTTATGGAACGGACTGTGGGAAAGCAGATTGACGCAGACGTTATTGAAACCTATGAAAAATCTGATGTGTATTGGATTGGCTGGGCACTGACTCATTATCAGTGGTATTCGGGACGCAGCTTCAAGGATATTTTAGAGACGGTATCCTTCGATGCCCTGCAGGGGCTTTACGACACACTACACGAGACCGATGTACGGAAATTTTATGAAGTACTGGATGCTCATTTTGCACAGACAGGCAGTAAACTGAAGATTGTTCGTAAAGATTGCGGCCTTACGCAAGAAGAACTTTCCGGGTTGTCCGGTGTTTCAATCAATACCATTCGTGCCTATGAGCGGAAAAGCAAGGACATCAATAAGGCTCAGGCGGAAATTGTCGTTCGCCTGTCCGGGGCACTGAAATGCGAGATGATGGATATTTTGGGGTAGGCGGAGCTGATTGTTTTTACTATTAAAGAAATATAGAGTAAAGAACTACAGAAAACTATTGTAGTTCTATTTTTTTTGGAAAATAGCAAAGGTGAGTGTTTGGCGAAGGGAGTACAAGAAAAATTTAGATGATTAACATTACGGATTGTTACATTTGGAAAATAAAAGCGGTCGCTTTGTGATTCCCTACAGCAGAATTTATTACTTTGAAAAACAGAAAAGGCAGGTGCTGGTACGTGGAACCGGCGGACAGGTGCTTTGCAGCTTTTACGGAAAGTTTGAAGAAATGGAAGCGCTACCGCAAAATTTTCTCCGCTGTCATAACAGCATGATTGTCAACATGGGCAGAGTCAGCGCCATAGAAAAAAGTAACTTCCTATTAATAGATGGAAGTTTTGTATCAATCAGTCGTACATATTTGCAGGAAAGCAGACTGGGTTTTACCAGATATTGCATGCCGGATGTGCGGTGAAGTAAATATCTCGTTTTGAGTCTCAAGAATTTATTTATTACAAAATAAATTCATAAATTTATAGTGATTTTCTTAATAGAGTATTGTATAATGAACTTAAAATAGGGGGATTAGTTGGATGGAGGTAATTTATGTCTAATATAACAATAGAGGCAGCTCGTTTAATGGAGAGCTTACCTGAAAGCGAACAAAACTTTGTACTTGAGTTCATCAAGAAACTGGTTCTAGCGTGGGATCCGGACTATACAAAGCTCACTGCATCTGAAGCGGAAGCGTTAAAGGAAGCGGAGCAGAGCGGCTTTATTGATGAAACAGATATCGATTGGTCGCAGATTGGAATTTAACGATCATATATTTATTAACGTACATTTAACCCGCCTTGTGCATTTGCAGGCGGGTGTTTTATGGTGTGTATAGCCTCCTCCATAGACGACTCATAAAGACGGCTGATAAAGTCGGTCCATGAGAATGGTCGCCGCATCACGCCTCCCCCCCCATCTGGCGGAATGAACCAATCCCTTGCCGCATATGTTGTTACGTACATAATTTATCCAGAACATGTAGGAAAATTCTGTGAAATGCGGTTTTCTTGTAAAAATGTAATGATTTTTGCGAAACGTTGTAGTATAATATACCATGTATGATTATAAGGAAGCTATTTTTAGAAAGGAAGGTTTCAAATTATGAGCGCAAATGCAAAGCATTTACACAGCATTGACGCCGGTCACTATAAGAACACTGCCGGCTGTGAAACCGAAGTTATGCCGATTCCTGACATTGTGAAGATTTCAATGTCTCAGCACATCGGCGCACCTTGTAAACCCTTGGTAGCCAAGGGAGATGCAGTCAAGGTGGGACAACTTATCGGTGATACGGATGCTTTCGTAAGTGCACCTATCCATTCCAGCGTGTCCGGAACCGTAGTGGGTATCGAGACCCAGCGTTCGGCCGTTGGCGGTAATGACACGTTAGTTGTAATTGAGACTGACAAAAAACAAGAAATGAGTGAGGACATTAAAGTTCCTGAAGTAGATGATTTGGCAGGATTTGTAAAAGCAGTCAGAGCAAGCGGCCTTGTAGGTCTTGGCGGCGCCTCTTTCCCGACTCACATCAAGTACAATCCAAAGAATATTGACGATGTACATACTTTAATTCTGAATGCGGCAGAGTGCGAACCGTTTATCACTTCTGACCACAGAGGTATGTTAGAAGATACGCAAGATATCATCGACGGTATGAAGCTGATCATGAAGTACCTGAATCTGGACGAAGCTTATGTAGGTATTGAGTCCAACAAGCCTGATGCAATTGCAAAACTCGACCAGATGTTTGCAGAGCAGGGGCTTTCCAACATGCACACCTTCACTCTTCAGGACAGATATCCAAAGGGTGCAGAACGTGTACTGGTATACGAAATTACAGGCAAAGAAATGAAAGCGGGCGTTCTGCCGGCTGACCTTGGAATTATTCTTTCCAATGTTACATCTGTTGCCTTTGTCGGACAGTATTTCAGAACTGGCGTGCCTCTCATCAACAAGAGAATGACTATTGACGGCGATGCAGTAGCGCAGCCGAAAAATATCATCGCGCCAATCGGCACACAGATTCACGATGTAATCGAATTTTGTGGCGGATATAAATCTGAGCCGAAGAAGATTATCATGGGCGGACCGATGATGGGAAGAGCTATTTTCTCCGACGAAATGCCAATCGTGAAGAATAACAATGCAATCTTGGCATTCTCCAAAGAAAAGTCATATATTCCGGAGGAAACCGCTTGTATCAATTGCGGCAGATGCCATAAGGCATGTCCGTTCAATCTTCTGCCAACTGCTTTAGCAGAAGCTTACGAGCGCAGAGATGCACAGAGACTTTCAGATCTTCAGGTAATGCAGTGCATGGAATGCGGAAGTTGTTCCTATGTATGTCCTGCGAGAAGACCTCTGGGCTTCATGAATAAGCTTGGAAAAGGCGTTGTAAAGGAGGCTGGAATTAAATAATGGATAAGACATACTATAATAATCTGGCAGTATCCTCCGCACCGCATTTAGTGAGCAAGATGGATACAAGCAAAACCATGCTGATGGTAATCCTTGCTTTAGTGCCTTCGTTTTTGGTAAGTATCTACGTATTTGGCATGCGTGTAATCCTGTTAACTCTGGTTTGCGTAGTTGCCAGCGTAGGCTTTGAATGGCTCTACAACAAAGCCATGAAAAAGAGACAGACTGCGGGAGACTTATCTGCCGCTCTGACGGGCGTTCTGATTGCATTCAACGTGCCTTCAAACTTCCCGTACTGGATGGCAATCATTGGATGCTTTGTTGCAATTATCATCGTAAAACAGCTTTACGGCGGTATTGGCAGAAACATCGTAAACCCTGCTATCACAGCAAGAATTGTGCTGTTCATTTCCTTTGCAACAGAAATGACCACATGGCCGACTCCAAGAATGGCGGAAGCAGATGCAGTAACTAGTGCAACGCCGCTTGGCGTGCTTGCGGAAGGCAGTGCTGCCGATCTTCCGTCCAACGCTGAAATGTTCCTCGGATTCATCGGTGGTTCTATGGGCGAAGTTTCCGCATTGGCGCTGCTGGCTGGCGGGCTGTTCCTGATTTGGAAAAAAGTCATCAGTCCAATTATTCCGGCATGCTTTATCGGTACTGTATTTGTTATCGCATTCCTGTACTACAGCTTTTCAGGGGATGTGGATGCAAGTGCCCTGGACATGGCAATTTTCCATGTTTGCGCAGGCGGCGTAATGCTGGGTGCGTTCTTCATGGCAACTGATTATGTGACTTCCCCGATTATGTCTCTGGGTAAAGTCATCATGGGCGTTGGCTGCGGTATCATCACCATGGTTGTAAGACTTTGGGGTGCATATCCGGAAGGCGTATCCTTCTCCATCTTACTGATGAATATTATGACGCCGCTGATTGATCAGCTGTGCATCAAATTAACATATGGAGGTGCAAAGAAAAATGAAAAATAACAATACTTTCAAAGAATATGTTGCACCTATCGTTGTTTTAGTAGCGATTTGTTTAGTAATCACTGCAGCTCTTGCTGCAACTTACGGTGTTGCGAAGCCAATCATCGATAAGAATGCAATTGAATCTGCAAACGAGGCGAGAGCAGAGCTTCTGCCGGCAGCAGATTCTTTCACTGCCTATGACGGCGAGTTGGCTGTTGCGGATCCTGACAAGGTATATGCAACGGAGTGCTACATCGCAGACAATGGAAGTGGTATGGTGATTACTGTAAATACTAAGTCCTTCGGCGGCGTGCTGACTGAGATGATTGGCATTGATGCGGACGGCAAGATTACCGGCGTTAAGGTAACTGCCCACGCGGATACACCGGGTCTTGGAACCAAAGCCCACGATCACGATGGACATCTGTATCAGTATGAAGGAAAATCTTCTGATGAGATTACTTCCACATCTGCAAAAGATGAAGCTGCCATCAATCACATTTCCGGCGCGACTATTTCTTCTAATGCGGTACACTATGGCGTATACTGTGCATTAGAACAGTATAAGATTGTAGGAGGTGCTAAATAATGGAAAAGAAACCAAGCAAGTTAAGCATCCTTACCAAAGGTATCATTAAGGAAAACCCTGTACTTGTATTGCTGCTGGGTACTTGTCCGACACTGGCAACTACTTCTTCTGCAATTAACGGTATCGGAATGGGCGTATCTGCTATGGCGGTACTGATTTGTTCCAATATCGTAATCTCTATTCTTCGAAATATCATTCCTGACAAAGTTCGTATCCCGTGCTACATTGTAGTAATCGCAGGATTTGTAACGGTTGTTCAGTTATTGCTGCAGGCATTTGTACCTTCCCTGTACGCTTCACTGGGTCTGTTTATTCCATTGATTGTAGTAAACTGTATCATTTTGGGAAGAGCAGAAATGTTTGCAAGCAAAAATAATCCGTTTGACTCCGCACTGGACGGTATCGGTATGGGTATTGGATTTACCCTGGCGCTGGGCGTTATGGGTCTGATTAGAGAATTCTTCGGTTCAGGTACACTGTTCGGACAGGAAGTTCTGACGAATATCGTTCCAGGCATGGGAATTTTCAATCTGGCTCCGGGCGGATTCTTCGTATTCGGTGTGCTCATTGCCGCTGTAAACTACTTTACAAAGGGCAAGGCGCTGAAGAAGAAAGAATTTGGCTGTGAAGGTTGCGCTATGGCTGCAATGTGCGGCGGCGCAAGAAAAGAAAAAGATTGTCAGAAAGGAGCTGAAGAAGTATGTTAGAAGCAATTACTATCATCATGAGTATGATTCTTGTAAACAACTATGTATTGGCACAGTTCCTTGGTATTTGTCCATTCCTGGGCGTATCCAAAAAACTGGATTCCGCGGTAGGTATGGGTATCGCCGTTATCTTTGTAATGGTGCTTGCGACAATCGCGACCTGGCCAATTCAGCAGGTTTTAAACAAATTTGATATTGGATATTTGCAGACTGTAGTCTTCATCCTGGTTATCGCTGCGCTGGTGCAGCTGGTTGAAATGATGCTGAAGAAATTCATCCCATCCCTGCACAAGGCGCTGGGCGTATTCCTTCCGTTAATTACCACCAACTGCGCGGTACTGGGTGTCTGCATCAACAATATCGATTCCGGTTACGGATACTTACTGTCCATCTGCAACGCATTCGGCGCCGGCGTAGGTTTCTTATTGGCAATGATTCTCTTTGCCGGTGTCAGAAGCAAGCTGGAAAACGAAGATGGCGTGCCGATGGCATTCAGAGGTGTTCCTCTTACATTAATTACTGCTGCTATGCTGTCCCTGGGCTTCATGGGCTTCAGCGGACTGTTCCAGTAAGATAGGAGGCGAATGAAATGTTAACACCAGTTTTAATTGTAGTTGCGATTGGTCTTGTCTGCGCAGTCATTCTGACCATCGCTTCCAAAGTGTTCTTCGTACCTGTTGATGAAACGTTTGCACTGCTTCGTGCGGAACTTCCGGGCGCCAACTGCGGTGCCTGCGGATATAACGGTTGCGACGATTATGCCAATGCTCTGGCTGAGGATCATTCACTCAGCTGTTCCATGTGCCCTGTAGGCGGCGCAGATGTTGCCGCAAAGCTTGCGGAAGTGTTGGGCGTTGAAGCAGGTTCTGCTGACAAACAGGTGGCAGTTGTGATGTGCAACGGTACTAAGGATGCAGCAAAGACCATCATGGAATATACAGGTGTACAGACCTGTTCTGCTGCAAAGCAGTTTTTCGGCGGACTTTCCGCTTGCCCTTATGGCTGTATCGGTCTTGGTGACTGTGCTGCAGCATGCGACTTTGACGCGATTCACGTGTGCGACGGCGTAGCGGTTGTCAACAGAGATAACTGCGTAGCTTGCGGCGCATGTGCAAAGGTTTGCCCGAACTCCGTTATCAAAATTCAGAGCGCTAAGAACCTGGTTGTGGTTCAGTGCAAATCTGAAGCAAAAGGCGCAGATACCAGAAAGGCCTGCACTAACGGATGTATCGGCTGCAAGAAGTGCGAAAAGACTTGTAAGTTCGAGGCAATCACAGTGGAAAACAACGTGGCAAGAATCGACCCTGACAAGTGCAAGAACTGCGGACTTTGCGCAAAAGAATGTCCGACAGGCGCAATCAACAATATGCGCGTAAAGAAAGCGCCGGCAAAACCTGCTGAACCGAAAGCAGAAAAGCCGGAGGCTTAAAAAAGATTTTAATTTGCGACCTCGCCCTGTGGCGAGGTCGTTTTTCAAAGGAGATGAGATGCTTAGGGACATCAGCATTCAGGATTTCAGGTGCGTTTTCATCAAGCGTCAGCGATGAAATAATGGTTGACTTTTTGAAATAATTGTGTATAATTTATTTACAAATATGGAATTAAATGTAACTAATAGGATCGAAAGGGGACCGATGAAAAGCAGTAAAGACTATGTCCAGTGGGAATTAGAAAATCAGAAGAAATTGTGTAGTGAATACCGAAAGGCATTAAAAGGTCTGCCTGAGGGCAGAATGTTTATGTCAAATCGTGGTGATAAACAGTACTATTATGATGCCGAGAGCCATGACTATATCGGTAGAGTTGACAATAAAGAAGTAGCTGGCAAGCAGCAGCGTTATTTTCTGGAGAAATCTATTTCGATTATGGAGAATAACATCAAAGCCGCCGATAAATATCTGAAAAATTTTAAGGATTACATGCCGGAAGCTGTGATGGACAGCCTTCCAGGAGCATATAAGTTTTCCACTTTAGAAGGACTTCCTAAAATAGTAGCTTTTGCAGATGGGGAAAACTGGGGCAATCAGCATTATGATAGAAGTATGAAATATCCGGAACACTTGATTCATAAAACGATGAAAGGCGATATGGTTCGCTCGAAATCTGAACTGATTGTGGCGGATATTCTATATCAAAGAAGAATTCCATACCACTACGAGGAGCCGATGCTCCTTGGAGGTAAGGAAATCGTTCCTGATTTTAAAATTGCAGTACGAAGCGAGAATCGTTTTAAATATTTGGAGCATTGCGGCATGTTGGGTGATCCGGGTTATTGTAATAGTTTGGTCTGGAAAATGCAGCAGTATATGCGCTATGGATATGTGCCATGGAAAGACGTGATATTTACCTTTGATAACATGGACGGCAGTATAGACACCATGACAATTAACAGAATCATTGATTTCTTTTTCGTTTAGATGGCGGGGAAACAGTGGGCTTGTGCATATCTCCAGAAAAACAACATAAAATATGCACAAATCTTCTAGAGACTGTGCATATTTTTAATGATTTTTCTTCTCATATGCATTTTCAACGATAAAAAAGCGTGAAATGGCGTGATAACTGATGGGTTGCAGTGCGAAACGTGCATAAATAATACAATAATCCCGAAAATATGCAGACTGGTGTGCATATTTTCGGGATTTTCTTTAAAAATATGTATTTTGTTGCGGCAACAGCCTCCATGTAAGGGTCGGCGCTGAGCTGCCTGCACCTTAATACGGACACACGCACTTAGTTTTTATCAGAACATCGCTAATTTCACGGGCGGTATCTTTTAGCTGAAGGATAATCGCATCGACATCCTTTGTGAAAAGACGAGATTTTGGTGCAGTAATGCCAATATTGGCATTGATTTGTCCAGTATGATTGAAGAGAGGCACGCTGAGACAGAATAGACCGTATTCGTTTTCCTCGTCATCACAAGAAAAGCCGTTTTTTAAGATTTTAGCCTGCTCTTTTTTAAAGTCGTCGTAAGTGATAATGGTGTTATGTGTCAGTTTTTTCAAATGTGCATTTGAAAAGTACTCTGTTAGCTGTTCATCGCTCCAGGATGACAGAAACAGTTTTCCGGCAGAACAACAGTTTAGCGTAGGAAATGGAAGAAGATTGGAAGTCAGTGCTGATTCTTCTCCCCGGCAGGAAGCCAGCGACAGGCAATGCTCCTGAAAGAGCACAGTTAGACCTGCACTCTCGCCGATAGAGGCAGAGAGTGACTGTAAAAAGGGCTGTGCGATAGAGGGGATAGAAAGCCGGGTCTTTACTGCTTCACTGTAATAAATAAACTTCAGTCCAAGACGGTAGTGGTCTGTCGGAGCTACCTTTTCAATCAGTCCATACTTCTCCAAAGATTGTAGGATTCTATGTAAAGTTGCTTTCGGAAGATTGAGTTTCTTTTGGATATCGATAAAAGTACCTTCTTCCTCAAAAATACAATCGATGACACTGAGCGTTTTATCAATGGAGTTAGAGAATTCCTTGTTCTTTGTGTCAGACGTAATAAGTGGTTGTTTCAAGTCCTTCACCTCAATTAATTTCTAATGGTTATACAGTGTTCATTGTAACAAGGAAACCGAGAGATGTCAAATCTGTCACGAACAAAATAAATATACGAAAATATAAATAAAAATTCACAAAAAGATATTGACAAATTTCTGAAAATGGTTTACTATTATAAAAAAGAAAAATGGAACTGAGTTCCAAAATAGGAGGAACAACTATGAAAGCAAGAACAAAAAAAGGAATTGCTCTTTTGCTGATTTGTATGTTAGCTTTGGCTTCTCTGACTGGCTGCGGCGGTGGCGGAGATGATACTGAAGCAAGAACAGACCTTAACTGGGCATTATCAGCAGAACCAAACTCTCTGGATCCTATGGCAATCGCTATGATGAGCACATTTACCGTTACATATGCAATCTACGATAATCTGGTAGAGGCAAATGAAAACGGTGAATATGTAGAATCACTGGCAGAAAGCTATGAGATTTCCGACGACGAGATGGAATATACCTTTAAACTTCGTCAGGGTGTAAAGTTCCATAACGGAACAGAAATGACTGCTGACGACGTAGTATACTCCATCAACAGAACCATCGAAAAAGGCTGGGCAGCTGATATGACTGCAGCCATCGATAAGGTTGAAAAAGTAGACGACTACACAGTGAAATTAAGCTTAAAAGAGCCTTTCGGCGCTATGATTGGAAGCCTTGCTTCCCCTTACTTCTCCATCATGAGCAAAGCTTATGCTGAAGAAAATGGCGAAGATGCTGTAGAAAGAGCTCCGATGGGAACCGGCGCTTACAAATTCGTTGAATGGGTAAACGGCGACCACATCACTGTAGAAGCAAATGAAGAATACTTCGGCGGCGCACCTGCAATCAAGACAGTAACTTTCAAACCAATTACTGACAAGAACACTGGTCTTGTTGCACTGCAGGCAGGCGAAACTGACGCATTCTTAAATGTAAACAACTCCGATATCTCCGTAGTACAAGATGATGAAAACCTGGCATTCTACAGCACCGACATTGCTGCTGTACTGTCTCTGAACATGAATATCGAAGCAAAACCACTTGATGATGTAAAAGTAAGACAGGCTATCAACTACGCAATCAACAGAGAAAACATCATTAAGGGTGCGCTGGAAGGAAACGGAACTGCTGCAAACAGCTCCATTTCTCCGACCTGCGATGGTTACTCCGATAAAGTAGCAGGCTACACCTATGATTTGGACAAGGCTAAGGCACTGCTGAAAGAAGCAGGACAGGAAAACCTGAAATTAACAATTAAGATTAAAGAAGATGCGAAGATTCAGAAGGTTGCTCAGGTAATTCAGGCAGACCTGAAAGAAGCAGGCATTGAAGTTGAAATCGATATCATGGAAGCTGGCGCATATACCACAGATGTATATTCTGAAGGCGACTACGAAATGACAATTTCCTCTTGGTGCGCAATGTTTACTGACGCATACTCCCTGCTGTACAGCCAGTTCCATAAAGACTGCTACGGCGGAACCGGCAACATCACTCACGTTGTCAGTGATGAACTTTCCGGTAAACTGGAAAATGCGGCAAGACTGACAGGTGATGAAAAACAGGCTGCTTACGAAGATGTTGCAACAGACATCAGCGAACAGGCATACGTTGCGTCTCTGGTGTTTGAGCCAACCACAATCACAACAAATGCAAACCTGAAAGGCGTTGCAGCAGACGCACTGGGCATTTACAAAATCAAGAGAATGTCCTGGTAATTGCGCGAATAGACCTTGCGGTTAGTAAGACCGCTATAATGACAAAAAGAGGGTATTCACAGTGAAAATGGGGATACCCTCAAGTTTTCAAAGAGAGGACAGATTATGGTAAAGTATATTTTACAACGTCTGGGCATGATGGTGATTGTTGTGCTAGGAATCTCCTTTATCGTATTTACCATCATGAATTTGACACCGGGAAATGCGGCACAGCTAATTTTGGGGCAGAGCGCATCTCCCGAACAGGTTGCGAAACTGGAAGCTGAACTGGGCTTAAACGAGCCGTTCTTTGTACGCTATTTTGAGTATATTGTTGATATGTTTCAGGGAGAATTCGGAAATTCCTATCAGACAAAGCTTCCGGTATTTGAAGAAATTTTAAGCCGCTTTCCGACCACGCTGACACTGGCAGCTGTTGCAATGTTTTTTGCAACTTTAATCGGAGTACCGGTAGGTGTAATTTCCGCAGTGCGCCAGTATTCCTTTGTGGATGCAGTCAGCACTGTGGCAGCGCTCATCTTCGCATCTATTCCGTCCTTCGTATTAGGACTGGTTTTGATGCTGGTTTTCGCATTGAATTTACACTGGCTTCCAGCTACAGGTCTTCACGATATCACAGGCTATATCTTGCCGGCGGTCACCCTTTCCACGGGAACCATGGCAACCCTTGTGCGAATGACTCGTTCCACTATGCTGGAAGTTTTGAAACAGGACTATATCCGTACCGCAAGAGCAAAGGGGGCAGAAGAAAAGAGTGTTATCTTAAAGCACTCCCTGCGCAATGCGCTCCTTCCGATTATCACCGTAATCGGTGTAGACTTCGGATACTTGCTGGCAGGTACTGTAGTAATTGAATCCGTATTTGCAATTTCTGGAATCGGATCTCTTCTGATTACCAGTATTCGTATGAAAGATACGCCGGTCGTTATGGCGGCAATCATGTTTGTTACCATCGCATACAGCTTGGTAAACCTGCTTGTCGATATTATCTACGCTTATATTGACCCTCGTATCAAATCGCAGTATGAAAGGGCGTGATTACCGTGAAGAAACAAGAAAATGAAATGAAAGCACGCAGTCAGTTTACGGCAATCATGATGAGACTGCGTAAAAATAAACTGGCCATGCTGGGGCTTGCGATTCTGTTAGCCATGGCAATATTGGCCCTCTGTGCTGACTTTATCGCTGACTATGACACCCAGGTAGTCGGTCAGGATATGGACGCAAGACTGGAAGGACCGTCAGCAGACCATTGGTTTGGTACAGACCAGTTCGGCAGAGACGTTTTCGCCCGTATTATTCACGGCGCAAGAATTTCCCTGACCTTAAGTATTATCGCTATGGCCATTGCAGTTGCAATCGGCGCTATTATCGGTGCAATCGCTGGTTATTTCGGCGGCTTCCGTGACAATATTCTCATGCGTCTGATGGATATCCTGCTGGCAATTCCGCCAATGCTGATGTCTATTTCCATCGTTGCGGCTTTGGGGCAGAGCATGTCCAACCTTTTGATAGCCCTGTCTATCGCATACATCCCGGTATTTGCCAGAGTCATTCGTTCTTCGATTCTGTCCATCAAGGATCAGGAGTTTATCGAAGCGTCTCGTTGCTGCGGCAGTAACGACTGGCACATCATCATAAAGCATATCATTCCAAATGCCATCGGTCCGATCATCGTGCAGGCAACCCTTGCAATGGGTGCAACTATTCTGATTATCGCTTCTTTGAGCTTTATGGGTCTGGGCGTAAAACCGCCTGCGTCAGAATGGGGTACGATGCTCTATGAAGGCAGAGATTTCCTGCGTCAGGCTCCGTATCTGGTACTGATTCCGGGTACTGCAATCACCCTTGCGGTAATTTCCCTGAATCTACTTGGCGACGGTCTTCGCGATGCGTTGGATCCGAGAATGAAAAACTAGGAGGTGGCTGTTTTGAGCGAAAGAATATTGAGTATTGATCATATCTCGGCGGAATATCGCACAGACGACGGTGTATCCTCCGTATTAAACGACATTAGCTTTTCCCTGGACAAAGGGGAAACTCTGGGGCTGGTTGGAGAAACTGGCGCCGGAAAAACTACAACTGCGCTGGCTATTATGCGGCTTCTGCCAAAACATACCGGGTTTATCACCGGCGGAGAAATCCAGTTTGAGGGAAGTGGCAACCTTTTGGAGCGCACAGAGGCAGAAATGCGTGCCATCAGAGGACACCGCATCTCTATGATTTTTCAGGATCCGATGACCAGCCTGAACCCGGTACTTCGTATCGGTGACCAGATTAAGGAATCCTTTAAGATTCACATGCCGGATCTTTCCGATGAAGAAATGGAAAAGAAAGTGGATCAAATGCTGGAGATGGTTGGTATTCCTGCCAGCAGAAAGAGAGAGTATCCGCATCAGTTTTCCGGTGGTATGAAGCAGCGTGTAGTAATCGCAATCGCCCTGTCTTTGGAACCGGAGCTGCTTATTGCCGATGAGCCAACTACTGCCCTTGATGTTACCATTCAGGCGCAGGTGCTGCATATGATGCGTCAACTGAAGAAAAACCTGGGAACTTCCATGATTCTCATCACCCACGATCTTGGTATCGTATCTCAAAACTGCGACAAGGTTGCAGTGATGTATGCGGGAACTATCGTAGAGTCGGGAACGGCAGAGGAAATTTTCCTGAGCGAGTCACACCATCCGTACACCGTTGGACTTTTCGGTTCCATCCCTGATATGAAAAAACAGACGAAGCGACTTTCACCGATTGATGGTCTGATGCCTGATCCGATGGAACTGCCGACAGGCTGTGTATTTCATCCGAGATGCCCAAAGTGCATGGAAAAGTGTAGAACTGAAGTGCCAAAGGCAGTAAATGTGGATGGCGAGCATGTCATCAGATGTCATTTGTTCGAGGAGGTGGAAAGCCATGAGTAATACACCGAAGATTGAGGTAAAACACTTAAAGAAATATTTCAAAACGCCTTCCGGCTTGCTTCACGCAGTAGATGATGTGAGCTTTTCCATCGAAAAAGGACATACCCTTGGCGTTGTAGGCGAATCCGGCTGTGGAAAAACCACTTTGGGAAGAACTGTACTTCGTCTCGTAGAACCGACTGACGGCGAAATTTACTTCGACGGAGAGAAGATTACGGACTTTAATAAAGCGAAGATGAAACAGCTGAGAAAGAAGATGCAGCTGATTTTCCAGGATCCGTATGCGTCATTGAATCCGAGACTTTCCGTGTCGGAAATCATCCGAGAACCGATGGAAGTGGGGAAAATGTTCAAAACGAAAGCGGAAGTACACCGCAGAGTAAAAGAACTGATGGATGTAGTAGGTCTGGCACCGCGTCTGATTAACGCTTATCCTCACGAGCTGGACGGCGGAAGAAGACAAAGAATCGGTATCGCAAGAGCGCTGGCGACAGATCCTGAATTTATCGTCTGCGACGAGCCGGTATCTGCACTGGACGTATCTATTCAGGCGCAGATTTTGAACCTGATGATGGATTTGCAGGAAGAACGGGAACTTGCTTATATGTTCATCACCCATGACATGAGTGTAGTAAAGCATATTTCCACGGAAATTGCGGTTATGTATCTGGGGCAGTGCGTTGAGCTGGCAGAGACAGGGGAACTTTTCAGAAACCCGAAGCATCCGTACACGCAGGCGCTGCTTTCGGCAATACCTGAAATTGACATTACAAAGAAAGACACAGAACCGGAACTTTTGCGCGGTGAGGTTACATCGCCGATTAACCCGGCAGAGTACTGCAGATTCTATCCAAGATGCAAATATGCTTGTGAGGCTTGTAAAAACGAGAACTATAAACTGGTGGAAATATCCGATAACCATTATAGTGCTTGTATCATGAACCAAAAGGAGCACATAGATTAGATGGAAAATAAAGAACGATTATTAGAAAATTATGCGGAGCTGATTTTGAAGAGGGGAGTAGGTCTTCGTGCGGGGCAGATTCTGGTGGTAGAAGAAACATCAGTAACTGCCATTGAATTTCTTCGCATTTTAGCGAAGAAAGCGTACGAGCTGGGCGCAAAAGATGTGGTAATTCATTTTACCGACCAGCAGCTGACCAAAATTCGTCTGGAGCATGCGAAAATGGAGACCCTGTCCGAAGTACCGGACTGGTGGGTCGAAGCAAGAACGTCTTATGCTGAAAAGGACGCATGCTTTTTACGCCTGAACAACGACGCGCCGGACGGACTGCGCGACGTAGAAGATGTAAGACTCGCAACATGGAAGAATGCTACATCGGCGACTTTGAAGGATTTGAGCTTCCTGAAAAAGGACAACCGTGTGAAGTGGAGTGCTTCCGCAATCCCGGGAGAAGAATGGGCAATGAAAGTTTTCCCGGATAAAACAAAAGAAGATGCAATGGATGCTTTATGGGAAGCGATTCTCAAATGCTGTTATGTGACAGAGGAAAGCGGTGTTGATGGTTGGGATAAGCACATCAATGAAATGCTTGAGAACGTGAAAAAAATCAATAATCTGGGGGTTCGCGGGCTTCACCTGCGCAATGGTCTTGGCACAGATCTTACGATAGAATTGTGTGATGACACAGTGTTCGTAGGCGGTATCTGCCACTGCCCGGAACCGGACGGTGAACTGTTTGCGCCGAATATTCCAACAGAGGAAATTCTTTCCACACCGCATAAATACAAAGTAAACGGCGTCGTTTACAGCTCAATGCCATTTGTTCATGCGGGCAATATTATTGATGGCATGCGCCTTGTATTTAAGGATGGCAAGGTTGTAGAGTACAGTGCAGAGGTGGGAGAAGACGTTTTAGCCGGCATTTTAGAAGATGAAAGTGCGCGTTATCTGGGCGAAATCGCTCTGGTTCCATTTGATTCACCGATTAACCAGATGGGGATTTTATTCTATAATACCCTCTTTGATGAAAATGCTTCCTGCCATTTGGCGCTGGGAGCAGGTTATTCAGATATGATTTTAGGAGAAGACCGCAGCATGGAGGCACTGGAGAGGAAAGGTCTGAATATTTCAGCTCTCCACGTGGATTTTATGTTCGGCACAGAGGATCTGGCGTGCACCGCAACTTGTGAGGACGGCAGTCAGGCTGAAATTTTCCGAGATGGGAAATTCTGTATCTAAATGGAAATCTGTTCATAAGGCAAGAGTGAAGAGCCCAGGTTTATAGATGCCAATGGCATTAAGTTAAGGGATTTAAAGATAAGTTAGTATTGTTCGCGATATTAACTTCTCTTTTCTTTCCCTTTGATTCAAGCTGATAAATTGTTTTTTGTAGATTTAAAAACACAACAAATAGACAAGAGCGTTCCCTTGTCAAAAAAATACTGTATATTTCAAATCTCTAAATGAAGTTTCAATTCCCCGCCGCATGCCATACAGTTGTTTCAGAGTATCCGCAGGGAATTCATCAGTATCCGGCAGCTCTAAGCCATGCAGAATACCGGATGAATATTGATTAAAATCTTTCACCCGTATTAGATAAAACCATCCTTTTTCTTGGAT